>CAZLHW010000063.1:5473-12342 GCA_964559085.1 uncultured Acidobacteriota bacterium
GAAAGTCCGCGACCAAAAAACTCCCGCGGGGATTCGAGCGAAGAAAAAGGGTGATAGATTCCCAATACTCCCCAGGTCGCCGAGATATCCAGCAATCCATCCAAGTCGCCCGCTTGACTCGCAAGGTACAGAGCCAAATCGTGCGCCAAAGTGTACGCCGGATTTTCGTCGATGGGGGCAGTCGAGACGACCAGGAGACTCGAGCCCGGATCGAATGCATTCGGCCGGCCTGAGGAACCATCGGAAACAAATGTGCAAAATTCAGGAAGCCAGGGCCGTGATGCCGAAAGTTTCTCCAAACTTGGAGCGGGGGAAGCGATCATTTGACATATCCCCTCCTCCAGCCAGAGAGGCAGGCGCAAACCTGCATGACGAAGGCCCAAATGGACGAATTCGTGCAACAAACCGCGCTTGAATTGATTCAGCCATGCCCTGCCGTTAAACCGGCGCGCTTGCTCCATCTTGTTCAGGTTTAGGATCACAATGGAATGGAATAGGGTCCCCGCCATCCAATCCAGTACCTTCCCGGTTTCCATTCCGAGGCACTTGCCCATGGCATGATTGTCCGGCAAGCCGAGGATCGAGAAGCGTGTCGATCGCGGGCGGAGTCGGGGCGGCAGTTTTTCCTGGGCTTCCTGAAACCAAGGAGCAAAGGATTCAAGATGTTCCAGCGTCGAGCGCTCGCGAGCCGCGAGGAACAAGGATGAAGACACTTCTTTTGTGAAGATGCCGCCGAGGCGAGACAGCAAGCGCCGATCGGAATCGTCGTTGCTTTCCGCCAACAGTCGGTGCGCGATCAAGAGATGCAACACCTCTTCCGCATTCTCCAGTTCGAACCGCGCCCGCATTTCAGCGGGAGTGCCCCCTGTGAGAAACCAGTCGAGCAAATAAACGACGTCCGCCGAAAGTTCAAGCGGGCGGTCGGGTGAGAGCTCATTCCAGAGTCGCACCATGTTATCCCCTATCCGCAAAACGCGCAGATCGAGACTCGTCCTATAGACCGCTTGAGGATCGACGGCGGTGCGCCTGCTTTCCGCCCGCCGGGCGACGGAACATTCCTTATCCGAATCATAAGCGGTGCCTCCGTGGTAGCGGACCATCATTTGCAAATATCCTAGGCAGCGCCAATACAAGGAACAGGAGGCGCATCCTTCAAGGACCTTCGCCCATCGCTTCCCCAATTCTTCGATTCTTTGGGCCGCCGCCGCGGAAAAAAAAGCGGCCACCGAGGGAAAATAGTCCTCGGGAAAATGCGGCAACGAAACGCGACCGTCCGGCTTGACGATTAAATTCAGCGGCGGCCAGGTTTGGGAACCGCGCTCAGGATGTCGGCCGACCGCCCAAGGTCCGGTGAAATCAATCCCCAAACCGAAGGCCTTCTTTTCCAGAACCAGAAGACGATCCGCAATGCGCTCCGGATCGATCCAGGCGAGGTTGCCATCCTGCAAGCCTATAAAAACGCTGCGACACCCGAGTCCGGCGGCAAGCTCGAGGATCTCCTCCAGCGTCTCCATATTATTCTCGGTGAGGAGGACATTGATTTGAACGGTACATGCATGGCGAGAAAGCAGTCGCAAAGACTCCAGCGCCTGCGCGACTGTGGACTCATTGCGCCGGGTAACACGAACGGCGTTCGAGGATTCGTCCGTTCCGTTAAGGCTCAGATGGACACGAACTCCTGCGCGCGCCAAGCGCCGCACGAGATCCGGATCCAACAAAAGTCCGTTGGTGTTTAGAATCGGCAGAAATTGAAAGGCGGCAGATGTCCGGTGAGTCTCCAGTTCCCCAAAAACAGCTTCAAGCGCGGGCCGGTTCAGCAGCGGCTCGCCGCCATACAAACTAAGATCCGCCCGCACGAATCCCCGGGACATCGCATGGGCGGCAAAGCTCCTCATGCTGTCCGCGGCCATCTCGGCCGACATCCTGGTGCCGCCGGGGCTTTTGGATTGTACATGACAGAATCGACACTTGAGATTGCAGGCTTCGGTCAGAACCAATCGCAAATGAGGCGCAGGAAGACCCGGATCGGAGGGACAATCGCCTCTGAGCTTTGAAGCACTGAAATCGCCGCAATCCGTATAAGTGGTCATGAAGTTCAACCTTGCCCGCCGGCGCTTCCTTTCAAAACCGGTCCGAAAAGAGATCCACCCATACGTTCTGCGGACCGGGAATCATCCTCCGGGGTCTCGGTCTTCCGCTTCCTTGTTTTCGGCAGGAAACAGGCTAATGTCGGCGACAATCGCTTCCATCATGCAATAAAAAGCTTCGAGGCGGGAGACCCTCTTCCGGCATGGCCGTCTCTTTTCCTGTTTGGACCGCTCAGTCAAGCAAAAGCTGCTGTTGCGCAAGCACCAGTTTCCAAAAGTAGTGCCCGATTTCCTGTTTTTTCTCAACGAGAGTTTCCAAGGTAACGGGCCCGGGGAAACTGAAAACACGATGAATCTCGGCGTGGAGACGTTCGAAAATGCTTCGCACGCAGTCGTCTTCAGGCAACTCCCATTCCATGCCCCGGCCCGAGTATTTTTTCAAGGCGCGACCCGGATCGTTGATGTGCTCAAATCCCAACCGATAACAGTTTTCCACGTTCTCGCATATTTCCTGAAGGCTGGTTTGAGCATCGAAAAAAATCATACCGAGACGATAGCGAATGTCCAGTTTCTCGAGGATTTCAATGGCGCGGCAATTGGTCCGGACATGGATTCCCTTCCGCTGCCGATCAAGAAAGGACTGTGAAAAGGATTCCACTCCCAGGAATACCCTCCTCAAGCCGATGTTTTTGAGTTCCGCAAACAGATTCTCGTCCACCGAATCGGTCCGGCAATCGAATTCGAACGGCACACACAGTTTCCTCCGCTCCATTTCCGCTATGAAAGAACGGACGCGGTCCTCCCGGCCTCCGATGAACTCTTCATCGACAAACCAAATGAATTCGATCTGAAGCGGCCCTCGGACAAGGGCTTCTATCTCGTCTGCCACGAGAACGGGATTACGCTGGCGAATGCAAGGCCCCGGAGCCAGACTATAAAATTTTTTAGCGTAGCAAAAGGAGCAATTGCCGAGACAGCCCCGCGATGCGGAGACCAGGGCGACCCGCCTGGGCGGCCGCGGAGATTTTTCCATCTTTTTATAGTATGCGGCAATTTCCCGGCGCGAAGGGAACGGGAGCGTGTCCGGCTCCGCGAGCCGGCGCAATCTATTGCGCGTCCTTTTGGTCCGAAGGTTGAGGATGTTCTCAAAATCCCTATCCTTCGCCAATGCCTCCGCCAATTCCAGAAAAGGGACTTCGGCTTCTCCTATAATTACCGAATCGACTTGGGGATACGCCAGCAGGTCGTCGGGGAAAAGAGACGCCTGATATCCTCCAAAGCAGCGATGAGATGCGGGAGAAAGGGCGCCGGCCACTTCCAGAGCTTCAAAGACATTGGCGCTGTTGACCGAAAAACCTACAAGCCGATATCCTCCCGTGCGCAGGGCGGATAGGAGTTCCCCTCGATCAAGCGCTTCGAGGGATTCGTTAAAGATCGTAACATCGAATGCATGCCGGTTCAAAAGAGCCGCGATATACCCGACGCCCAGGTTTTCAAAATGCGCCAGCGAATTGGTGACCTCTTCGTATTTGTAGTCGAAAACATGCCTGCAGGTTACCAGAGCAATTCGAAAATCAGATTTCATGACGCCGGTCGCTGCTTTTCCCCGGAACTTGTTCGAGTCGGTTTGTATTCTGTTGTCCCGCTTCCGGCCTTGTCAAGCTCAACCGATTACCGGTTGGAGCCCGCCGGCTACGGCAGCGATCGGAAGTCGCCTGAAGCTTTGAAGGTTTGCGCACCATCGTGGGCTCTGAAGGCGCCATTCGTTCCGGCTTGCCGCCACTGCCGATAAGACGGTTTCATTTTTGCCGCCGCCGCTCTCAATCTTGGCGCCGGCTGCACCCTGATCACCTTTTCGCAGAAGATGGGCTATGAAATGCGCAACGCATTGGGTGCCGGTTGCAATGGACCAATTCACGCGCCGCATCGTCGATTTCGGTATTCGCCACGGAATTGTGAATGGGGAGGCATTGTGTCCGATGTTCAACCAAGCGTTTCAACGGCAACCTTTGCCGAAATATCTCAGCACGGAAAAGGATCCACTGTATCGGTTTCATCAACGGAAAGCGGTGGCTCCGGTTGTTTGGACAACTTTTTATAGGAATTAAGTGTAACCCTGCATGATTAGGGAGTGAAGCGCTCCGCCGAAGCCGGAGGCCGTGGTCGGCAAGCTGATGGAAAAGGCCGAGGCGTGAAAATTGCTGGCGGTTTCCTCGCCGATGTGCATTAAAATGCCTTCGAAAATCGAAAGCAATTCCTGAAGTTCACTTAAGGGTGCTATCGGAAGCCCGCCGAGCCAGGGGACAGGGTGGCATCTTTGAAAAAGGGCTATTGCGCCGCGCATGCAATAGAATCGAACATATGGCATACAGGTGAGACATGACACATTCCGACGATCCGTCCGTTCAGGTTCAGGGTTCCGCTGCAGGGCTTTCCGGCGGGAAATTGCCCATCCTTGAAAAAATCGGCTACAGCCTGGGGGACGCTGCCTCCAATCTCTATTTTCAGATCTTTATGTCGTTTCTCCCCATCTTTTATACCGACGTGTTCGGGTTGCCCGCCGCAGCGATGGGGACCATGTTTCTTATCACCCGGCTCTGGGATGCCGTCAACGATCCGATCATGGGAGCGATTGCGGACAGGACCCAGACGCGGTGGGGAAAGTTTCGCCCTTACATCCTCGGCGGCGCTCCGATTCTGGCCGTCGGCGGGGTTCTGGCCTTTACCACGCCTGACCTCGGCGGCGGAGGAAAATTGCTCTACGCCTATGTGACCTATACTTTTCTTACAATGCTCTACACGGCCGTGAATGTTCCCTACTCGGCCCTGATGGGCGTGATGACGCCCAATTCCATGGAGCGGGCCAGCGCATCCCAGTTCCGGTTCGTGGCGGCTTTCATCGGCCAGCTGATCGTCTCGGGCGCCACGCTCTACCTGGTGGGATATTTCGGGGGCGGGAATGCGCAGGTCGGATGGCAGTGGACGGTCGGCTCTTTCGGCATTCTGGCCGCCATTCTGCTGGGCATCACCTCTTTTGCCACCAAGGAAAGGGTGCATCCGCCCAGGGAGCAGAAGGCGAATACGAAGCAGGATCTCAAAGACCTGTTCCGGAACGCTCCATGGCTGCTGATCGCCGCTGCGACCGTGTTCCAGCTTCTTTACGCCGTCATGCGCGGCTCGGCCACTCCGTACTTTTTCAAGTATTATGTTCTCGGCCAGCAGCTCCGCATCTTCGGCTACACGGTAGAACTGACGATCGACGGGTTCACCTCCGCATTCATGACGATCGGGAACTTTGCAACGCTGGTGGGCGCCCTCATGGCGCTGATCTTCGCCAGGATCTTCGACAAGAAGAACACCTATGCGGGATTCCTGATCGCCAGTGCCGTGGTTTCCTGTGCATTTTATTTCCTCCAACCTCATAACGTCCTGCTCATTTTCGGCCTCAATGGGATCGCTTCCTTCTTCATGGGTACTGTCAGCGTTATCCAATGGGCGATTTACACCGACACCGCCGATTACGGCGAATGGAAATTCGGGCGCCGGGCAACCGGCCTGATCATGGCCGCATCGCTTTTCGCCTTGAAGCTCGGGCTGACTTTCGGGGGGACACTGGTGGGGTGGATTCTGAGCTTTCATGGTTTTGAGGCCAACGCGGTCCAATCCGAATCAGCCCTTTTCGGCATCAAGATGCTGATGAGCTTCTATCCGGCCGTCTTCGGCATCATCGGCGGGCTGGGCATGGTCTTCTACCCCCTTAAAAACAGAGTCATGCTCGGCATCGAGGCGGATCTTCAAGCGCGGAGGAAATAACAGGCTGCAAGCGATCATGTACCGCAGTGTCGGGAAATCTCTTAAAACGCTTCCAGTCGAAAAGGCCGATGTGTGCAATTTGCCCGCGGTTTCCTCGCCGAATTGCAAAAACTTTTTGGACTTGCGCCGGCGGGCGGGTTCGGGAATTTTTTCCTTAGCCTTGGCGGCATCCGATAAAACGGGTCGGTCTCATTGTTTTCTGTATCGCAAAAGGCACATTTTGGAGTCGAGTACGATGGCGGAGAGATAGTCCGAAAGGGTTGAAAGCCCCCTGATGAGTCAAAGAAAAACGGAGGTGTTTTTGACGACAGGCCCGCCGGCGGAGCGGATTTTCAGATTCGAAGGCAGTCCTCTCAATCCTGCGACGACCTCATAAATGGAATTTAGAGAAGATGGATAACAGAAGCCGGACTTACGGCAGATGGGGATAATTCCCCTGGATAGAAACCACAATTGGGTCCGGCCAACAAGGTCTCGAGGTCTTTGCTGTCGAGCCCTGCCACTGCGCAAGGGGAAAGAGTATACTGGTATTTAAAAGAGCTGGGGAGGTACGACTATGGATGAAAAAATCTATTTCCAGAGTCTATATGAACTGGCCACGACGTTGAACTCTGCTCGTTCTCCTGAAGATATTCTCCACTCGATCGTGGAAAGTGTGGCGAAGGCGATGGAAGCGAAGGGCTGTTCCCTGCTGTTGCTTACGCCTGATAGAAAGGCACTCATGCGCATTGCAGCCTACGGATTGAGCGATTGGTATGCCCGAATCGGACCTGCATTGGCTGACAAGAGCATGTCGGAGTCCCTTGAAGGGAAAGTAGTAGCTGTGTTGGATGCAGCCACGGATGAACGGGTTCAATTCAGAAAACAAGTCAAGCAGGAGGGGATCGCATCCATTCTAAGCGTTCCGGTTAAATTGAGAGGGGCCGTAATCGGTGTCATGCGGGTTTATTCTTCCGAGCCGCGTCAATT
>CAZLHW010000064.1:0-2442 GCA_964559085.1 uncultured Acidobacteriota bacterium
GCATGGATTCCAACGCAGGTGGTGGTCCAGAATACCTTCTGAAGGTGTCTTAATCCCTTCTTCTTCAGGGCATGGATTCCAACTGCTCACCCTTGCATCCTCATTATAGCCAGCGGCTTATAAAGAGGGTTGCCAAAATTTTCATTCATCATACCAGGTAACATGATTCCTCCAATGGATCGTTGTCGTTATCCAGAAATACATCAATATCTGGCGAACTTTCGTCTTCATTCAGCACTTGCAAGAGTCGGCCCAGCCCGCGGCCGCCCAGGACAATGCCATCGGGCAGATCCTGTCTCCCGAGCATTGCCACTTCGCAGCGATCCGGCAGGTGGTAGGCGCGCACATCATCTTCATCCGGCGAGATATGTGAGGAAATGCCGGTGAGAACGCGCTGAAGCTCCATCTGACTGCCCTGAAACACAAAAACAGAGTACTGAACCGGGATTGCATGGCCTTTCAGGAAGCGATGCACCCGGCACAAGCGGCGGGGATTCGCAATATCATACGCCACAAGCCAGTTACGCTGTTCTGTATGACTCATAAGTCCTCCGGTCGCATCTGAGGTACTCGCGCAAAATTTTAATGCTGCTGCGCAGGGATTCCCGCTTTCCAAATGGAACCTGCCCGAAATTGCTGCCGAAATTGCCGGCCGTTTTGCAAAGGCGATCGAGAAGATGCCACTGCGGCTCGGGCTGTTCGCAATCCGGTTTTCTTTCGGCGGAATCAAGCCCCATCATTGCCACCAAACCCGCCTGGCGCCAGGCGGCAATACGCTGTTCCCGGTCTTCAGACGTGCCCTCGAAAGCTTCAATCAAATTGCGCCTCTCGGTCTGTCCATCCCGGCTTTCCATCAGTTTCTCGAGCAAAACAGCCAGTTTCCAACGTTCCAGGCGCATCATATCCAAAAATATGCGGTACTCCTGGCGTCCCCAGCATAAGGGATTACAGGGGATGCCGGTTGCAGACAGGGCGGATGCAATCTGTGCGGCGGCCAATCCGGACAAGTATCGGTAACTGCCGCCTACGCGGCTTTTGTGACGCAGATACTGCTGAAAACAAACCCTCTGCCACACAATATCCGGCCGGTGCTTTCCACAGTCGATATTCAAGCGCTGAAGCGCTGCGGACATTTCGCTGCGTTCAACTGAAGAAAACCATCGTTGATAGCGTTCAAGAAAGCGAGGCATATCCAGCAGCGAACCGATACGTCGGGTCAGGCCATGCACTGGAACGGCCGGCCGGAACCACAACCGCACAAACCGGCCATGGTGATCCAGCACAGCCACGGGCTTCTGCTGGGACATGCAGGCGCCCATGGCGTCCTCATGCCACTGAACCGTCCCCAGCACGATAATGCGCGAAATGCGTTGCAGCGGATACTGACCATCCGCGCGCCCCGGCCGGCGCACGCGCAATGCGGGACCGTCAAGCCTGACATCAAGCCGGCGGGTTCCTCCGTCGAGATAAAGCGCCTTCACAGGTCTTCCTCCTCATCGCAGACCGGCAGTTCCGGCGCCCCGGCCCGCAGCTCACGGGCCAGCAGGCGGCAATAGCCTCGCAGGCGGTTTGAAACTGACTTCAAAAAAAGCTCATAATTTTCGTAGAATCGCGCCCGACCCGTTTTTTCAATCACACAGGCTCCTTTGTCGACGGTAAAGTGCTCCGGGCGCAATGTTCTGGATCGAAACATTTCCCAAACCCAGGCGTCAACGAGAGGCCGGATCGGTTCTATCAAATCGCAGGCAAGCGATTCGCGCCCGAAGGCGATCTCATGGAAAAATCCCAGAAAAGGATCCAACCCGGCGGCATGGGCTAGCCGCACGCCTTCAAAATGGGCCAGCGTGTAGCCAAGCGACAGACAAGCATTGACAGGGTCGCGCGGGGGACGGCGATTACGGCCATGAAAATGGAGCGCTTCGGCGAACAAGGCGGTGAATGCCCTGAAATAGGCCGCCTGTGCAGCGCCTTCAATGCCGCGCAGACTATCCAGGTTCATGCTCTCTTCTTCGACGCGGGAGCGCATCAGCTCCAAAGTGCCGAGCGCGTCTGAAAGTGGTTTGCGCTGATCCGCACGCATATCCAACGCGCGGCGCAGGAATCTCTGCTGGCGGACGATTTTTGCTCCAATAAAGCGCCTGGCCCATGCCAGCCGCCACTTGAAATTTCCGGTCTCGGCATATTGGGCCATCCGCAGCGCCGCGTCATTATGCGGGCGGCCATAAATCATCGCAAGGCGGTTTCCCTGCCGGCCGCTCAGAACAATGGCGGCACATCCGCTGTCGGCCAACGCCCCATGGGCGCTCGACGTCAATGCCGTATCAGCGCGGAAGACAAGGCGATCGAGAAGCGAGAGCGGCACCGTGCGTACCCTGCTGCCGCTCTCGTAGAGAGCCAGCGCCGCTCCGTCGATTCGGAGGTCCCATCCCTTCCGCTCGAGGT
>CAZLHW010000064.1:2452-12326 GCA_964559085.1 uncultured Acidobacteriota bacterium
CAATAGACGAATGGAGGATCCTGCGGCTCCTCCGCAATGCCGAGCGTATGCACGCGCGAGCGCGGATCGAGCCGAATCAGCAGAACACGGTCTTCATCCGGTTCTATAACCGTATTCAATTTGTACAGGAGCGTGCGCCGTTCCGCAGGAGTAAGGAAACATTCGTATGCTGATTTCTGCCCGCCGGTTGCATGGCCTTTGACAAGCTTCAGAGCGGCGCGCAACCGCCGCGGGGAAGCAATATCATAGGCTGCAATATAGAGATCGCGCTCTTCCATAATGCCGCTCCCTCACGTTACGGGAGAATTGTAGCGGCGTTTGAAGAGAATCTTGAAAACGGCAAGCTTGCGATGCGGAAAGCCATTCAGGCTCGCGTCATTGCCTGTTCTGCACAGATGCTGCGGAAAGGAAGCGCAGATTTTAAGGTTTTCAGGATGTTGATTTGCAGGAATCGTGCCATGGCAATTCGTTATACGCGCTGCACATGGTATTCTGCCAGCCGCGCATTATAACGCTCCATGTCATCGGCGGTAAGCTCGATACCCCTGCATTCCTCAGGGAGATCCATGGCAATTTGAATGTATCGTGCCGGCTTTGTGCAGATTTCGCAGGCCAAATGAACGGGCAATATTCCAATTACTACATCGCCGGATCGTATATCCTCGATACGCAGGTGGCTCATCGTGCGGTCCACGCTAATCCCGTGACGCGCAGCCCAGTCCACTGCCCCGCTGTGCCGCGTTATCAAATAAGTGGTCATGGTTAAGTCCTGTTATAGAATCCCGCATTGCGCAAACAGGCGCTTGATCGTGCTTCTAAGTGTATGCTCGTTTTCCAGCAACTTTTCGATATTCCGATCGCCGGAACGCACCCCGTGCGTCAATCCGTTGCGCAGATTACTTAAAGTCCTGAATCCGTCTCGGGTTTTTCTCATCTCATCCTTGACGATTTCTCGGTTCTCGTAGTCATCGACCTCTCCGTGCCGGTTTTGAATTTCCGCGGAGATGATCGATTCCATCCCATAAATAACCGCCCGTACATAGTCGGCCCGCTCAAAATATCGTTTTGCCAGATCCCGTTCCCATGAAGACCGGTCGGGGCGGTGATGCCATGAAATTCTCTTCTCCAGCTCATTTTTGAATAAGAGGGCCGCGGGGTCATCCGCCGGATAGCTGTTTTCTTGGCCGGCCCAGGCTCTCAGAATAGATCGCGCTTTGACAGGATTTGTCGTACGTTCAAAAAAGGCGGCCTGCTTCAGCAATTCGCCTTTCGATCCGATCAAAGGCGAAAAGGCTCCGTAATCCCCGTCTTTATCATAAGTGTGCAGCGCTTCTATCCATTCAATAATGCGCAAAAGCCCGGCAAGATTATGGACAGGCGCCTCGCCGGTGTCGGGATCATAGGCGCCATACCAGATACCGGCAATCTTTGCTTGCCGTATTGTTATTAAATGCATGGCCGCAAGCAAAGCGATCAGCGGGAGGTGGCGAAAACCATGCGTAACGTCAATATGCACCGTGTCGCCGGAGGCCACATGTTTGGCCATAATGGACAAGAGCTCCACCTGCTCCTGTTCTTCACGGCAATAAGGGATAATTTCCAGTTGAACATCGCAACCCATTGACGCGGCCAGGGGCCGTTGCAGCGGCGCAAGCAAATCAGCCGTAACGGCTTTTGCATGGACCGCGTCAATCAGTTTCATCTGGGCTTCTTCTTCCTCCCCCTCAAGCAGAACATCTTTCTCAAAAAGATGGTCCCACATACTGCCGGCGGTGCCCATTATGACCAGGCGTTCGGCCTTAATGCGATTTTGCAGTGTCCGGCCGAAAAAAGCCGCGGGTTCGGTTAGATTTCCATCTCCAAAATCATAGCAGGTTTCGCGGTATCCCTTTTCAGTTCGCGGAACCCGCCCCAGAAAACTGAGCAAAGTAGTCGTCATCGCACGCGGAGCTCCATTGAAGGACGCCTATGAAGCGCCTTTTGTTTTCAAATATTTCATTACAATTTTTGTTTTTACATAATCTTTGTCTTTATCAGGGTTTTTCTTCTCGCTTTTCTCTTTCCATTTTTTTTCAGCCTGCATTTTAGCTTTAATCTTCGCTGCAATCGCCTCCGCCATATCTCCGGTCCAGGTGTTGTTTTCCAAGCCATTGATGAGAGCGTTGATTTCCGGCTGATTCTTGTCCGTTCTTGCATCCAACACGCGGGTGATTTCCCGGTCGATCGGGTCCATCCGGGCCATAGCTTGCTCTCGAGCCTCCCGCTCTCTCTGAATCCGCAGTTCTTCCTGTTTTGCCGCTTCATGCTTTTGACGGGCGATCTTTTTCTGCTGGTCTTCGGCCATTGCACCATAACCCACAGAAGTTTTTGCACCAAAGCCACACCACGCAAAGGCATGTTCAAAAGCGGCCATAAGCAATTCTTTCCATCTGTCTTCGCGCACTAATTCAGGGCTTGTTCTGCCGAGCAGCACCGGATCGCAAAGCACATAAAAGGCGAAGGAAGATCCGGGTGGAACGGTAAGAAAGGTGATAGGGGTAGGTTGTCCGGAATCGTGCGGGCTGGTGCTTCCTCCCGTTTTGCCATCATTCTTCTGCTGGTAATAGTGGCTCTGGTGCGGCGTCATGATTTCCGCCTGCAGTGCATCGCCTTTGATTTGCGGAATCACGTCCCAGAAACTGAGCGCGCCTCGCCGATGCTCGGTTTCCCCCTCTACGGCTTCGAGCCCGAAAAGAGCCGTTATGTTTTCGGGGCTCCACCCTCGGGTGTCTCCCCAATCGCCTGAAGCCAACTCGGTGGCTGCCCTCCGCACGACGCCCTTGACGCCGCTGCCCGGAAGATAAGGCATGCCGTATGGACTGAGAAAAGCAAAACCGTTCTCCAACGGGTGCTCATTACCCAGGCCCGTGCTGAAAGGGGAAACGGCAATAGCGTCAATCGATAGTATTGTGTTTGCATAGTGTGCGGCGGTTTGCCGCTGCCTCAGAAGGAGGCCTTTTAAGTGATTCTTATCCGACTCGTTCAAGCGGGTTATTGACTTCCACTCTTTTGAAATGGCCGTTGCCTTGCTCCAGTCGCTTTCCCATATGGCCAGGTAATAACCAAAGCGCATTCCGGGCGAGGCCGTGCCAAAATCTTTCCCCAGATAATCAGGAACCGCAGCAATGGACATATTACTTCCCTCCCTTGCGCGCTGCGGCCAGCTGGCGCAACCACTTCAGCCAGGCAAAAGCCTCTGCATTGATAGCCTGATAGTCCTGCGCGTCCTTAATCGTCATCAAGGACTTCATGAAGGATTGAAAATCGCTTTTCGGAATAATATGGGAGAAACGCCTGCAGAGCCAGTCTCGCAGGTCCTCGGCAACCTTTTCATGATCGCCCTTCTTTTGCTGCGCGAATGCCAAAACCTGCATCAGACCGCTGTTCATGATGAGGGCAGGCAGGCTTTTGGCAATAGTTGTCTGGTCCTTGGAGTAATCCGCACATTTGTTCCATGCGTCCTGGGCCCGCTGTTGTTCCAATGTCTGTGTCATCAATCAGCCCTCCACTAGTTTGGCCACGACCAATCCGCGGCCGGTTGTTGCATCGCCGCCGATTTGCAGCGGCTTTTCGTTGATAAGCGTAGAAATTCTGCCAATCACGATTTCGGCAGGCAAATCTTCTCCTTTCCGTCCTGTCCTTGTCTGGCCGGCAAAAATGGGCGCGATAAGTATGGATTCGGGCGGAAGGTTCTCCGTATAGAACAGGCCGCCGTCCTTGGCAGCGCCGGATGCATCATTGATGCGTACGTGCGGCTCCACCAACATGGCATTTTGTGCAAAGTAGCCGAAGTCAGTGTCGGAAAGCAGAACAAGATCCGATTTCAGCTTATCGCGAAAGAAGGCATACGCCTCATCGGCAGGCAATGACTTTTCCGCCAGGTATGCGGCAATATTTTTCAGTTCAGCCGATTCTGCGGCGCTGTATTCAAAAGCTTCAAGATGCAATTTGCCGGCGGACAGCAGCGCGGTGTTTATAACAAGCGCGTGGGCTGAGGCAACGCTCAATGCTTCCCATTTTATGCCTATGTCCGACAAGGTCAGCAATCTCCGCGCACGAGCCAGAGCCTGAGGGCAGGTGGCATAGACATAGCTGTTTTTTAGCGAACGCACAGGAAGCACAACCAATTGCGCATCGCCGAAACTGACCGCTCCCGCATGCAGATTATTTTTGTTTTCGGAATCAGGACCGAGAAGACTATCGATGTCGTCCTCCGCCCCGCCCAGACTTTTCCAGCTATGCCGCACGGCGCCCTTAATGCCGGAACCGGCAAAGCAAGGGTGGCCGGTGTGGCGCTCCCGCTGGATTGGGTTATCGATTACATCAACCGCCTGTCCCGCGCCCATGTGCACGGGGCTGACGGTATAGAGAAACATAACTGCCTTTTTCTCGAACATTGATCATCTCCCGTTATAAGTGTTCGCTCATCACCATGCCGCGACGGCGACGCGATTGAAACCCTCCGCGCGCCGGGCATCGTCCTTGCACAAATCCGTCCACAGGCCGTCGGCCGTAAGCTTGCGAAGAGCTTCCGGCCCGGCGTCAAGATCCTCCAGCCAGTAAACGCTGCCGGATGGAGCCACGCGCTGTGCAAACTTGGGCATATGATTTGCCAAATCCCATCCGGAGATGGTTTCAAAACGAGGCACGCACGCGGAAACCACTCGCGCGCTGATGCCATCCAGAACAATCCGGCAATCTGCGCCCATCCCCGGCAATTTCCAGCCCTCGGGAAATAGCCCCGGGCTGGTTAGTATCATGCGGCAGCGTCCAGCCCGGCTGATGGCTTCATAATCCGGTTCCGGAATGTTCACGCCGGCGCGTTCAATGCAGGCGGCTCGACCATCCCCGCCAAAGCGCAGCAACCCGCTATTTGGCGGTTGCGCACCCGCAACCCCTGCCAGGAAACCAACCCCTTCTTTTAAGGAGACAGCCACACTGGAAAACAGCTTGCCTTCGTCTGCCTGGCGGCTGGACCTTTTAAGGCCGATGCCGACCCGAGTTTCCGATGCCCATAATTGCGCAGAATGCACAAGTTGTTCGGGCATTGGTACGCGCCCTCTCAGGTATGCGCTCCATCCTTCCTGCGTGAGCCACCAGCCCCTTTCATCCTTGCCGCGTTCGCTTTGCGCCAGCACCGGCATCATCGGCAAGACAAAAGAGGAAGGAAGGTCTATCGATGCCGGCATCAACCGATGCACCCGCATTAGGGGTCTTGTAGAATTATCGTTACCTTCGCACTCCTGTACGCGGACAACGAGATCGGCAGGCGCGGGCATCAGTATTTCAGTCTGTCCCTTTGCCTTGCGCGCGAGAAAAAATCCTGCCAGCACAAAACTGCCTGGATTGCTTGGAGTGCCCAAGGCCGGGTGGACGATTTCGCCGCGTGCAAAGGATGCAAGATCAACGTGATCATCCGCCAGCATGCGGGATCGGATAGCCCCTGCCGCCACGGATGGCCAGGGCGGAATCATGCTGTCGGCATAACTTCCGGGGTCGCCAAACAACTGGTTGCCCCGCAGAAAGAGAACGTCCAGTGGTTCAATAAAGCGATATTCGATGCTCATGCGGCGCCTCCCATCCCTCTCATTGACGATTCCTGCGGCACATTTGGGGTTACACGAATTTCCCTGGCCAGAAATTCCGCAACCGCCAAAAAATTGCGCAGCTTTTTAATTCGCTCTGATTCAGCCCATGTTTCGGCGAGGGCGTAAAGCTTTTCAGCCAGCTTTGGCGCCCGACCCCTGGCCGACTCTTTGGCCTGCCGATCCAGTTGGTAAGCCAGCAGGCTTTTCACCATTCCGTCAGCAAAAGCCGTCGGCGGCAATTCATGCTCATTCAACCACGCCAGCGTGTGATAGGCGGCACGGCGCGACACATCCTCTTCGGATAGGAAATCACGCAGCGAAGCGAGAAGATCCAGCGCAGGGCCCCATTTTTCCGTTAAATGGAGAGCCCCGCCCGAGCGCTTGATGATAGTGATGGAAAAGGCATCATGGCCACGCTCGCTTTTGGCGCGCTTTTCCGCCGCGGCCAGTTCTCTGCGCACGAACGACAGAGGCGCCTGATGATGGGCGATTACCGCGCCGCAGGAGGCCGTGGCCTCCGTCCCCATCATGCGCATAAGCCTGCCGTTAAGCATTGCGAACCCGTCATGCAGGGTAAGCCCTCGCGACAGCACCCCTCCCGGTTGTTCAGGATCATGTCCTGAATAGGCGCACCGGAGACGCCGAATTGCGGGAAGCAGGTCCGCCACGGGCAACATGGCGAAGACATCATCTCCGCCCGAGTAAATGAGTCGGCCCAGATACTCGTTTTCAATTACATAGCGCACCCCCGTCAGAGAAAAATCATTAAGTGCGCCCGAGATCGCAAGGTGCCGATTGGGTGAGAGCGCCCGCTTTTGCCGGCCATATTGCTGAACCAGGCTTTGTCCCTGGGCGTGCTGGTCAAAACCCTGCTCTACCTGGGGGTGAAAGCTGTCGCGGTAGCTTATGGCGTACTTTTCTCCGCCGCCCCGCCAGGCCCCCATTCGGTCGCCGTCCATCATAATGAGGCTGTAATAGGTTTCGATATCGCTGCCCAATAACTTCTTGACCATTGCCTGCGCCCGCGCCTTCTCTTCTTCTTCCCGGTCACGCATTGCATCAAGAAGACCGGGCAATTTTTTGGCCGTCGCTATTGCCCGCTTGTTGCCATGTTTGATCATTAGCTTGCGGGGCAGCGCGACGCTCTCGGCATTACCAAAATCCGTTAATTGAACGGGAGCCGGGTCTTTGGACAACCACTGGTCAAGCTGGTAAGCCAGGGCCATGGTATGTGTGGAAACCACGAATCGGTCGATGCCTTTCTCAATCTCGCCGTTCCCCATCGCCTGGTCTACTTCTTCCTTAAACAGCGTTGGCCATAATCGTTTGATGGCGGCCAGGCCGCCCAGGTGCTCGCCTTCTTTCGCCCAGGCAGGTTTGTTCGCTGCGATCTTTGCCCATAGTGTGTCGCTCTGTTGTCGATAGGAGATTTGCAGTTGTCTGCGATCCGTCGTGATCCATTCTGTCTCGCCGGTCAGAGAACAACGCCAACCTTCCTGGCTGGTTTGTGCGAAAGCACGCAGGCTTTTGGCTGCCGACAAAACACGCTCGGCCAGATCGTACACCGCCGGATAGAGCACGCCGGGATTGGGGTTGAAGAACACGGTCTTTTTGCCCTGTTCATCAATCAGATCCAATCTTTGTTGAAGCAGCCGCCATGCAGGCGTGGCGAGAAAGCCCGGTAAACTTGCATCCTCCTCATCTCCGTTCTCGGGGGAGGACTGGAAGAAAGGCCTCATTGCGGCCGCAAGTTTTGAGACATCCAATGAGCATTCCTGCTTCCGGTCCTTTTCAAGAATCAAGGAAAACGGCACTGCCGCCCAATTCACTTCGGGAAAACCTTCAAGTTGAGCCGTCCTGTGTTGCTAGGGTATGCGGAGGCGTTGCATTTCACTGTATCCCGCCTCCTGCAATAAACGCGTCACCACCGCATCCCCGAGTTCCCGTAACCACGCGCGCACTTTATGCTGAACTTTCTCGGCGAGAGCTTCTGCTTGAGATCGCGGAACCACAGCGACAAAGCGGTTGGGCAGCGCGGCTGAAAAGAGAGGATTGCTGTCCGTGCCGCCCTTGTTCCATTCACAGTCGTCAAAGAGCGTTTGAGGCAAACGACAGTTGTCGCGCAACCACAGGTCGACTTGCGGCACGCCGCGGAGACGCGGAAACAGGATTGCATCCGGTCCCAGTTGTTCACAGACCACGCGCATGCCTTCCCATGACAATCGCGCCAATAAATGCGAACCCGCCCACAGGTCGTCCATCTTGCGGGCGCTTGCTATGAAGGGTTGTACCGGGCCGATGGATAGTGTCAGCAGAGCAGCATGGCCGGCAGGATCGGCGGCAAATGCGCCGGCTAAAGCGGATACGATTTCGAGGTGATCCCAGATGCTGTGATCCGGCACGCGTGTGTCCGCGGGCAGCAGATGCCAGAGCTCGCCAAGCTTGCCATTATCCTTGTCTTCCTTGACTTCCGGCCCGAAGCGCCACAAAGTGAGCAGGATACTGCGCCAGTCCTGTTCCTCGCCTTTGTGTTTGTGGAGCGTAGCCAGCAGTTTTGCGACATGATCGAAACTGCGCTTCCGGATGTCTTTGAAATCCGTTTCGTTCAATCCGCCCGGCAGAGGGATTTGTTTTCCTGTAAGAGGATGAATCAGCACCGGGCTGTTTGCCCAACGCACCTGGGCCCAGTTTGCGATCTTTAGAATCTTTTGTTCACCTTTTTTAGTCGTAACCGTGATTTCCTGCATCGGCCACTGGGGGCGGTCGGCGGCCGCGGCCCACCAGTCAGCGCGCTGAATTATGCGGTACATGGATGCAGGAATACCGTGTTTGAATTGCGCTTTTGCCAAAGCATGTTCGTCATCGTCCATAATTACTTCATCTGATTCATGCATGGCAAGAAGACGTGTTAATGCGCGGCTCGTGCCTCCTTCATGCCCTGCCGGGTCGCGCATCAACACCAGCGCTTTTTCCGCCGGGTCATGCAGCCGGGCGGCAACCTTGGTCTGCCAAAGGGTGTTATTGTTTGGGTTCATTTTTTTATTCCTGAACTCGCATTAGATTTTGTTTTTGTGCTAAAAATGAATAAACCTGTTTCCACACTTGCTCTATGTCCTGCATTTCTGCCTTAAAAGATTCAGGCGGCATACAGGGCATATGAAAGATGATTCCACGCAGCTTTTTCGGATCATGCGAATCGGGGCGAATTTTGAAACGCAATGCGTTCGGCAAGCGTGTGTTATTCCCCCAGGATCTAACCGAATGCTTGGTCACTGGATAAGCAAGCCAATGCCGTTGCTCCGGATGCTCGGCATCATTGCCTTTGGTAAAGCGGAACTGGGTGCGCAATCCGATTTTGATAATGGCTAGCTCCTTCATTAAGACCCTCCAATCATCAAATGCTTTTGTTTCCCAAGCCAACATGCCGCTACTGTCGCAGCCAATAGCATGTGGCCAATCCCGATCCAAGCATTGCAGCCAATTGCGCAAGGGTAGCGTGCCGTGTAGCGCAGGTGTTTCATTAAGCGGCTTCAGACTGAATGAGCCCCAGCCATTACGGCTTCGCCCGCCGATGGTTCCGAAACGATCGATAAGCCACAGTATTTGCCTTGTTGACTCCATTTCTTCATCAGGTACCGCCAGAGATAGCACGGCACTTTCGCCTGGCTGAATGGCAGCATTCCCTTTAAGAGCAGTGCCTGCTCTATAAGTAAGTGGACCGTATCCTAGATATAAGTCGCTCCCCACGGGTTTTGGGCCTTCCGGGTGTGGAACAACGCCAGTCCTCCCCCGGCCTGGCCAGCTTTTTAGCGTGCCCTCATTCCAATGGCTCAAACGAAGGAGTATTTTGCTTTTGCGTGCAGAAGAACTGTCGCTTTCAAGCCATGCATGACCGAAAAGCTTTCCTTCAATGCTCCGCAGTTGGATGAAGTCGCATTGAAACTTATCTTTAGAGGCATAGGCGACCCTCCACCATTGCCTCAGCAACGCTTTGAAGGGGGGCGTGCGCCATTGAGCATTCTGTTCGGCATTGCCTAGAAAGGCGGGGGTTAAAAAACGGACTTCATATTCAAGCTTCTGCATTTTCATTAATCCTCTCATCCTCCGGGGCGGCGGCTTCCAGGGTCAGCAGGGAGGGCAGTGCGATACCGTTGTTCATCCGGTTGATAATGTTCTTGATCACCGACAGCGGATAGTATCGCTTTTCCTGAAGCTCCCTGACAAGGGCAATTCGTTCGACACACGAC
>CAZLHW010000065.1:0-12197 GCA_964559085.1 uncultured Acidobacteriota bacterium
TCGGCGGCCGGCTTCCTAATCTCTGCCGCCGGAAAGAGAGCTTAGGAAATCCGCGTTCGTTTTTGCTTTGGAAAGTTTATCTAGGAGAAGCTCCATGCTTTCGGTTACGGACAGCGGCGTCAGCACTTTACGTAGGATCCAGATCCTGTTCAAATCTGCCTGCGGCAGAAGCAGCTCTTCTTTGCGCGTTCCGGATTTGTTGATGTCAATGGCAGGGAAGACGCGCCGGTCAACAAGCTTGCGATCCAGGTGCAATTCCATATTGCCGGTGCCCTTGAATTCCTCGAAACTCACATCGTCCATACGGCTGCCGGGGTCGATGAGGGCCGTTGCGATGATGGTCAGGCTTCCGCCTTCTTCGATATTCCTGGCGGCACCGAAGAATCGCTTGGGCCTCTGCAGGGCATTGCTGTCCACCCCGCCCGACAGAACCTTGCCGCTCGGCGGCACGATGGTATTGTAGGCGCGCGCCAGGCGCGTAATGCTGTCGAGCAGGACCACGACATCGCGCTTGTGTTCCACGAAACGTTTTGCCTTCTCCAGCACCATTTCGGCCACCTGTACGTGGCGCGAGGCCGGCGCGTCAAAGGTGGAACTGATCACCTCGCCCTTCACGGAGCGCTGCATGGCGGTCACTTCTTCGGGGCGCTCATCGATCAGCAGAACGATGAGGTAGACTTCCGGATGATTCCGCGAGATGGCATTCGCGATGGACTGCAGCAGCATTGTTTTTCCGGTTCTGGGAGGGGATACGATCAATCCGCGCTGGCCTTTGCCGATGGGCGCCATCATGTCCATCACTCTCCCGGACAGGTTGTCCGGGACGGTTTCCAATTTCAACTGCTCATGCGGATAGAGCGGCGTGAGATTGTCGAAGAAGATTTTGTCTTTGGCCGCATCCGGATGTTCAAAATTCACCGCTTCCACTTTGATCAGAGCGAAATAGCGCTCGCCGTCCTTGGGCGGACGGATCTGTCCCGATACCGTATCGCCGGTTCGCAGGTCGAACTTGCGGATTTGCGACGGTGAAACATAGATGTCATCCGGACCCGGCAGGTAGTTGTAGTCGGGTGCTCGAAGGAATCCAAATCCCTCCGGCAGGCATTCCAGAACTCCCTCTGAAAAAATCAGGCCGCTTTGTTCGGTCTGGGCTTTGAGGATCTGGAATATAAGCTCCTGCTTTCGCATTCCCGTGTAGCCCGGGACGTTGAGGTTTTTGGCAACCTCCGTCAGAGCGGAGATATTCATCTCCTTCAACTCCAGAATATTCAGATGGCCGTTTTCGCGACCATTACTGCGTCCATTTTCGCGGCCGTTCTCACGAACGGCTTCACGATTGATTTCCCGGCCGGTTTCCCGGCCGCCAGTGCTTCGACGTTGCGTCGTTTCAGGCATGTGAGGCTCCCTCCAAAGGGAGATTATGTGGATTAATAATTGTTACTCGCTTGTTTACTCTTTGACTGCGGCCGCCAGCATTACCCGTTTCCAAATTTCTTTGTATCCTTCCCCGGTTTCAGCCGAGGACATTATCACCGACTGCGCGCCGAACGATTTTTCAAAGATACGCATGGATGCGACTTTTTGATTATTTGAAAGCTTGTCGGACTTTGTCGCCACAATCATACGCGGTATGTTCCGCTCCTTCAGCCACTCGGCCAACTGGAAATCCAGGCTTGTGGGGGGCATTCTTGAATCTACAAGTTGAACAACCAGAGCGATGGCCGAACGATTTTCAAAGTACTGCTCAATAAGGTTTTTCCACTTTTGTACAGCGGATTTTGCTGCTTTGGCATATCCATAACCCGGCAAATCAACGAAGTAGAATGTGTTGTTTATTCTATAAAAATTGATGCTTTGCGTTTTCCCCGGTGTTGCACTTGTCCGGGCCAGCTTCGATTTGCCGGCAAGCCGGTTGATCATGCTGGATTTGCCAACATTCGACCGGCCTGCAAACACTATTTCAGGAATCCCCCCGTGCGGGAAATCTCTTGCCGAGACGGCGCTTGTTACAAATTCGGCTTGGATCACCGGAAATCGTGGGGAATAAGGTTCAGTGCGCGACGTTCTCGTTCGGACGAGGGCCCTCGATATCAGGCAAGGACACCTGTGCGGGAGCAGGCTGTCGTTCCAATGCTATCTGGAGGACTTCATCCATCGTTTCTACAAGGTTTACGTTCAGGCCATCCAGGATGTCCTTTGGAAGGTCCTGGAGATCCTTTTCGTTCTCCTTTGGAAGAATAACATTTTTTATCCCGGCGCGGTGCGCGGCAAGGAGTTTTTCCTTGACGCCGCCGATCGGCAGAACTTTCCCGCGCAGCGTAATTTCTCCGGTCATGGCTACATCCCGGCGCACCGGTATTTTGGTCAAAACCGAAACAATAGTGGTTGCCATTGTAATTCCGGCTGACGGTCCGTCTTTGGGTATGGCGCCCTCGGGAATGTGGATGTGGAGATCCATCTTTCTGTGAAACTCGCGGCCGATGCCGAAATCGGCTGCGCGACTTCTTACGAAAGACATCGCGGCGCGTGCCGATTCCTGCATGACTTCTCCCAATTTGCCTGTCAGCGTCAGCTGGCCTTTGCCTTCCATCAGGGTTGCTTCCGTCTGAAGCACCTCCCCGCCAACTTCCGTCCATGCCAAGCCTGTTGTCAACCCTACCTGGTTGGTTTCTTCACTGATCCCCTGCAGCCGATACTTGGGGCGGCCCAGAAGCTTTTCAACTTCCTCGACGGTGATCGTGCTGCTCTTGAGCTCTGCCGTTACGATTCTCTTGGCGGTTTTTCTGCAGACATTGGCTATTTCCCGCTCCAGGTTGCGCACGCCGGATTCGCGGGTGTATCTGCGAATGATTTCAAGCAGCGCTTCGTCGGTGAACTGGATCTGTTTCGCGTTCAGCCCGTTGTTTTCCATCTGCTTGGGCACCAGAAATCTCTTGGCGATTTCCAGCTTTTCATTCTCCGTATAACCGGAGAGCTGAATTACTTCCATTCGATCCTGGAGCGGACGGGGAATCGTGTGCAGAACGTTCGCGGTGGCGATGAACATCACCATCGAAAGATCGAATTCTGTATCCAGGTAGTGGTCGACGAACATGTGATTCTGTTCAGGATCGAGTACTTCCAGCAGAGCCGCCGACGGATCTCCGCGGAAATCCATGCTCATCTTATCCACCTCGTCCAGCATGAAAACGGGGTTTCGAGTGCCCGCCTTTTTCATGTACTGGATAATCTGCCCGGGCAACGCGCCGATATAGGTCCTGCGGTGTCCGCGGATCTCCGCTTCATCTCTGACGCCGCCCAGCGACAACCGGACAAACTTGCGTCCCGTGGCGCGCGCGATGGATTTCCCTAACGAGGTTTTCCCGACGCCCGGAGGACCGACGAAGCAAAGGATGGTGCCCTGAGGCTTTTTGACCAGGCTGCGCACCGCAAGGAATTCCAAAATCCGGTCCTTGATTTTTTCCAGTCCGTAGTGATCTTCTTCGAGAACTTTCTTGGACCAGTTTATGTTCCGTATTTCTTTGGATTTCTTGTTCCAGGGAACCGCAAGGAGCCAGTCCAGATAGGTGCGCGATACGGTGGATTCCGCCGACATGGGCGGCATCATCTCAAGTCGCTGAATTTCCTTGATCGCCTTTTCATGGGCATCCTTGGGCATTTTGGCCGCTTCGACCTGTTTCTTCAGATCATCAAGCTCGCTCTTCTCATCTTTGCGGCCCAATTCCTTCTGGATCGCCTTCATTTTCTCGTTAAGGTAGTATTCCTTCTGCGCCCGTTCCATCTGGCGCTTGACCCGCCCCTGAATATTGCGATCTACCTTGATCTTCTCCATCTCCACTTCGATGATCTCGTTGATCTTTTCGATCCGCTCGGCGAGATCCACCATCTCCAGCAGCTGCTGTTTTTCCTCGATGCTGATGGGGAGATTGGCGCAGATATTATCTGCCAGTTTCGACGGCTCCAGCGTTTTCATCGCATTCAGAATGGCATCGTAATTGACGTGATGACTCAGCTTGGAAAACTGCTCGAAAATGGTCTGCAGCCGTTTGATCAAAAGGTTGGTTCGGGCGCTCGAAACCGACGTTTCTTCCAGGAGCTCTACGTCCGCAACGAAAAATCCCGGATCGTTTGAGTAGCGGATGGCCCGAACTCGCTGGATGCCCTCTACCAGAACCTTTATATTCCCGTCGGAAAGCTTGACGCTCTGGACGATGTTCGCGACCGTGCCCACGGCGTAGATGTCCGATGCCTTCGGTTCATCCACCGAAGCATCCATCTGAGTTGCCAGGAAGACCCTTTTGGATCCCTCCATCGCAAATTCCAATGCGCGAACGGAGGTAGGTCGCCCGATCACGAAGGGAATCATCATGTGCGGGAAAACCACAACATCCCGGATCGGGATCATGGGGAGGCGTTCAGTTTTTTTTGCAGCTATTTCATTTGTCATTCTTAAAGTTAACCGGCCTTTTCCAACAGCGCAAAGACGATGTCTTTATTTTCAACCATCTCGCGCGTAATCACAAATTCCTTCACTTTTTTTTGTGAAGGCAATTGATACATCACATCCAGCATAAGGTCTTCGAGGATGATCTTCAACCCTCGGGCGCCCATTTTGCGCTCCAACGCGAGATTAGCCACCGCTCCGACCGCGTCGTCGGTGAACTTAAGTTTGACGTTTTCGAACTCGAAAAGTTTCTGGTACTGGCGAACCAAGGCGTTTTTAGGCTTGGTAAGAATATCCACCAGCGCCGCATGATCCAGTTCCGAAAGGGAACCGATAACCGGCAAACGTCCTACAAATTCCGGGATCAGCCCGTATTTGATCAGGTCTCTGGGCTCGCACTCTTCCAGTATGTTCTTCGGTGCATCTTTTCTGCCCCGAACCGCCTTGGCGGATTTGTCTGCCACCAGGAAGCCCATGCTCTTCTTGCCGATGCGGCGCTCTATTACTTTTTCAAGGCCCACAAAGGCTCCGCCGCAGATAAACAGGATGTTGGTGGTATCGATCTGGATGAATTCCTGATGCGGGTGCTTCCGGCCCCCCTGGGGCGGGACGTTGGCCACGGTGCCTTCCAGGATTTTCAGCAGAGCCTGCTGCACACCTTCGCCGGAAACGTCGCGCGTGATTGAGGGATTTTCGTCTTTTCGGGCGATCTTGTCGATTTCATCGATGTAAACAATGCCCTGCTGGCATTTCTCTTTGTCTCCCCCCGCATTCTGCAGCAATTTGAGAATGATGTTTTCGACATCTTCTCCCACGTAGCCCGCTTCCGTAAGGGTTGTGGCGTCGACAATCGCGAATGGAACCGAAAGCATCTTGGCCAGCGTCTGCGCCAGCAGAGTCTTTCCTGTTCCCGTCGGTCCGATGAGCAACACATTGCTCTTTTGCAGCTCCAGGTCGCTGCGTTTTTTGGATATTTCCAGCCTTTTGTAGTGATTATAGACCGCGACGGCGAGCTTTTTCTTGGTTGTCTCCTGGCCGATCACATAAAGATCAAGGAATTCCTTTATCTCTTGGGGCTTAGGGAGCTTTTCGCCGATCGGCGACGTTACGATATCGTCGGCGATTATCTCATTGCAGACATCCACGCATTCATCGCAGATGTAGACGGTGGGGCCGGCAATGAGCTTTTTGACGTCGTTCTGACTTTTAGAGCAGAAGGAACATCGCAGGACATCATCTCTCTCGTCGTCTTTTCTCAAAGGAGTCCTCCAGGGGGCGGATAGGCGTCCCTACTCTTTTTTCGAGATAACTTGATCCACAATGCCGTAATCCTTGGCTTGGCTCGCGGTCATTATGTAATCGCGCTCGACATCCTTTTCAATTCGCTCGAGACTCTGACCAGTATGCTTGGCGAGTATCAAATTCATGGATTCGCGCAGTCTGAGAATTTCTCTGGCGTGAATATCGATATCCGTCGCCTGTCCGGCTAGGCCGCTCATGGATGGCTGGTGAATCAGAATTCTGGAGTTCGGCAGGGCAAATCGCTTGCCCGGAGTGCCGGCGGATAGGAGCAGGGCGCCCATGCTGGCGGCCTGGCCTATGCATATTGTCGACACGTCGGGCCGGATATATTGCATCGTATCGTAGATGGCCATGCCCGCTGAGATGGACCCGCCGGGAGAATTGATGTAGAGGTGAATGTCTTTATCCGGATCCTCGGCTTCCAGGAAAAGGAATTGGGCTGTGATGACGTTTGCCACGTTGTCATCGATAGGCGTCCCCAGAAAGATGATATTGTCTTTCAGAAGGCGCGAATAGATGTCAAACGCTCGTTCGCCTCTATTGGTCTGTTCGACCACCATGGGTATTAGTGCCAACGCTTATCACCCCTCGGTTATATTAGCATTGCGATAGATGAAATCAAGCGCCTTGTTCTGGCGCAAATGCTGCTCAAGGCTCTGAATCTTTTCCTCTTTTTCCAGTTGTGCCCGCAGCGCAGCCGCCGACTTGGAAGTCCCTTCCACTATCTTTTCCAGCTCGGAGTCGATCTCTTCCGCTGTTACTTCAATGTTTTCCTGCCGTGCGATCGCATCCAGGAATAGAGACCGGCGAACAGCCTGCTCCGCTCGAGGTCTTTCCTCCTCAAGTATCTTCTTCCAATCAATAGAGGCTTGTTTTACGTCTATCCCCTGGTAAGCCAGATTGTTTGCAAGGCGGTGTGCCTGCGCCTCTACTTCATCCTGAACCATACACTCGGGCACTTCAACGGTCTGGCGCTGCACGATCGAGTCAAGCAGCTCCTCTCTGGCTTTCTTTTCGGCATTTTGCTTTGCTTGCGTTACCAATTCGTCGCGAACTCTGCTTCGAAGCGATTCAAGGCGTTCAGAGCCAACATCTTTGGCGAAAGCGTCATTCACTTCAGCCAACTGCTTTTCCTTAATCTCCTTCACAAGGACGGTGTAATGGACCGTTTTCCCGGCGAACTGTTTCCTGTGGTAATCCTCGGGATAGTGCACGTCAAATATACGCACATCATTAGGCTTGGCCCCGCGCAAGTTCTTCGTAAACTCCTCATTTGTTTGCGGATGGCCGATGATCAGGGTTATATCATCCTCGCGCGTCGCTTTGTCGGATCCATCGAATTGCCCTTGCACCGTGAGCGTTACATACATGCCATCCCGGGCTTCCGATTCGACCGGTACAAATTGGGCGTTTCTCTCTCGGATGTTTTCGATGGCCTGGTTTACGCTCTCCTCGGTAATCTCGACCTTTGGCAGGGTAACCGCAATTCCTTTGTAATCCTTTACCTCGAGTGGTGGAAGGACTTCGAAAGACAGAGTAAATTTCAGATCTTCGCCCGGCTTGTTGTCCAGTTCCTTTAGGATCGGCTCTGCAAGGGGGGCCAGCTTGTTTTCCGCAATCGCCTCTTTCCAGCAACGCTCAATGATCTTTTGCGTCGCTTCTTTATGCAGATCGCTCCCAAAGCGCTGCCGTATTATGCTCAGAGGCACTTTCCCAGGGCGAAACCCGGGGATTTTGGCGTTTCGCGCGTATTCCCGGGCTAAAGTCTCGATCTCCTGGTTCACTTCCTGTACAGGCACTTCAGCTGTCAAATCTCTTTTACAGCTGGATACTTCAACTATTTGGACTGTCAACGTCGTTCCCACCTATGTTTATTTACCAGTTGCGTGATTTTGTGTGCGGACCACAGGAAATTCTCCATCCCATGATTCGCTGCCAATGCGTCCTAATCTGGTGCGAAAGGGGGGAGTTGAACCCCCACCCCTTGCGGGACTGGATCCTAAGTCCAGCGCGTCTGCCAATTCCGCCACTTTCGCAGTTGTCCGACTTGAGTGTACATTTCCAGGTATTTATAATGCAGCCGGAGAGGCAAAAGCCTTGGCGAGCCAACAAATCAAACTGGCAATTTAACAAAGCGCTTTCCCGGTGTCAATGGACAGTCAAGAGTCGAAGGCTGCATTCGGCGGTCCTGATTTATCTGCGGCTTTCCTCTACAGGTTCCCCCTCGGGGGTTGATTGTTTAGACCGCTATTCGAGCCGATTGGGCAAAAGGCGCCCCCATCGCCCTGTGGCTTTGCTATTGGGGGGGTGATGGCACCGACTGCGGAAGCACGGCCGCTGTGGTAACATAAAAAATCCATCAAAGAGAGGCGGCAAGCCATGAAACTAGGGGTTATTGATTATATCGACTGTGCCCATTACCTCCCGGGACATGACAAGTGCGGATCGTTGCATGGTCATACCTACAAGATCGAGGTTGTAATTGAAGGTGAAAAAAAAGCAGGCATGATTCTGGATTTCTCTGAACTGAAAAAGTCCATCAAGGAAGCGCTGAGCTTTTTTGACCACAAGACTCTGAATGATTTTCTTGAGTATCCATCTGTCGAAAACATCTGTGAAAGCCTTAAAGCCAAGCTGAGCGAGCGCATCCAGTTCCCCTTCACACTCCGTGTTTGGGAGGGGCATGGGAAATGGGTGGAACTGTAAAAGAATTACGAATTACGAGTGACGAATTACGAATTGAAGGATCCGGCTGGATCAGGGTTGCATTCAGGCAGATTTGATCTCCCCAAATTGAAGCATATTCAATTCGTAATGCGTTACTCGTAACTCGTCATTTTGTTTGGGCGAGTACCGGGTACAGTTCCGGATTGAAGAGCAGGCGGGCCAGTCTGACATCGGTGGCGGCCAGCGCAGCAACAACCGGATCCGCCTTGCCGGGATTTGCTTCAACAAACCATCCGTATTCCCGATCCAGTGCTTCCGCAATATTTTTCATCGAGGTCAGGGACGGCAGCTTTTTATCGATGGGGTTAAGGCGTCTTGCCCCCAGGTAGTAAAAGAACTGATTATAAGCAAGCGGTATTCGAGACGCGACATCATCAATGTTGCCCGATTTCTGAAACCGAAACGGAATTTGCGTGGTCCTGTCCGGTATGAAGTCTATCATCATCGAAACCCCGGATTTGCCGGGAGCTATATCCCCCATGGCAGACCATTTTGCTGCGAGCCAAGATGCGATATAAGCGGCCGAGTCCGGCGTCAAGCTGCGCGAAGCTCCTGCTGCTTCCAGCGTGATCGGCATGGATTGCCATAATGGAATCACCTCGAGGTCTCTTGCATATTCGCTCACTTTTGCAAGCATCACAGGCGCTGCAAGCGCCGCCCAGCGAAGTTCCTGGTTTCCCGCTGGAATATTAAAGGGGAGCAGCGCCATTTTTATCCCCGTGACCGGTGCAAGCGCCACCTTGTTTTTCTTGGTGCAGGCTGACTGAGTAAGCATAGCGATCAAGGCCAGCGCGACGAGGAGTACCCGTCCGCTGCTCCTGGAAGGCTGCAGAAAGCGGCCCCATGGTTTCCGTAGACAATTCAACATTTTCCGAACCCCCAATGCGCGTCAGTCAGTCGATTGATGCGATACTTTCATTTGCGAGCAAAGGCTTCTGAAACATTCCCGATACAGCCAATAACGCTGTATGCATATCACAACTCTTTCGAACACGCAATCCGACGGCGCAGTTGAAATGGCGCATGGAGCATTCCACGCAGAAAAGCGCGCCCGAACAAATAATGTGAAATAGGAGCGCGTCTTGAGAAACATTAATGCCTAAGGAGGGTATCATGCTCCGGATTCGCGCATATCCAGAGGACTCAGGCGCGGCACTGTTGCTTGCGTTGCTGGCGCTGCTGCTTCTCTCGCTGCTGGGACTTTTCCTGTCTCTGAGCGCCACAACGGCTGTACACATCAGCGATAACTATGAGAGCGAGGTTCAGGCTGCTTATGCCGCTCTTGCCGGTTTGCGGCACGCCCGCGTTCTGCTTCGCGGCCTTGCGCTGAACGATGTGTTATGCGGACCCGATGGAACCTACGATTCGAGCGAACGCTATCGGGCTGAAGCCAGGAGCTACGGATTCCGAATGCCGCTGCCGCTTTCCGTGGCTCAAGCCATGAATGTTGTCGATCCAGCCCTGGATGTTGCCGGGGTGAGTGATGACGGTTTGATAAACACCGGCATTTATGCCGGCACTCCGGGAACCGTGCTCATCCCCAAAACAGGCATCGGCCAATCGGCGCAAAATCCGTATGGGGCGGGAGAAATCACTGTTTCGCGCTACTTCGTCAAGGCAAGCGATAACAATGGAGAAGCTTCGGAGACGGCCGGGGATCCCGAGGACAATCCTTTTATTGACGGAGATGGGATTGTTATTCTGCGCTCCATTGGTGTTTGCAGGACTCTTTCTGAAAGAGTGGGGGCGGTGATGCGGCGCAATGCGGTGGCGGTCTTTGAAACACGTCTCAAACGCCCGTCCACATGGATTCTGGGATCGGCTCTGATAACAATCGGCTCCGGGATTACGGCTGATTTAAGCGGGACTTTTAAGATATCCGGCGGGGCATTTCCTGGGGTCGCCACAATCGATCCTGTTCCCGAGGATGCCCTAATTCCCGATCAGAGCTTGCGTGCCGCCGCGGACGGGGTCGGCGATATTTCCGGTGGCGGTCTTGCGCCTCCGTCCGTTCAAGATATCTCTATGCGGATACGGTCTGTCCCGGACCAGTCAAAACTGCTCGATCCGAGCTATTTGTGGGACTTTACCCGGAACCGTGCGCTGCATATGGCGGACAGCTATTTTGGGGGCAGCCAGAGTTGGGTTGGCGGGGATACCCCGTATCTGGGCTCCTATGACCCGGACAGGCCGGCCAACGCGCCGGGGCAGGATCCCAGGATTACGGTGATACATGGAGATCTGCAGATCTCCGGGGCAGTGTCCGGAGGCGGGTTGCTGATTGTTACAGGAAATCTTACCTGTTCAGGCCCGTTCTTCTATAGCGGGCTGATACTGGTAATCGGTTCCGGCAATCTCAATCTGGCCGGAGATGGCACCCTTCTCGATGGGAGGGTGTTGGCAGGCGGCCTAATTGGTTCCGGAGGGATGGTCCGTTTTGGAGTTCCGCGCGTTTCGATCGGCGGAAATGCCCGCATCGTTTCAAACGACGCGGCAGTCCGGATGGCGGCGTCCTTGATCCCTCCCTCGCAAATCAGCTTCCGTGAAGTTGCGGGTACCGATCCCTAAGAAGGCTGCTCTCAGGCGGATTTGCAGCCTGCGCAACTGCTGGCGCTGCATGAACCACAGCCTGAAGACATGGAATGCGTGGTGCCGTCGCTTCCACGGGAAACGCCGTTAAAGCTGGAAAAGAGTTGTTCCACATCGTTCGACTGGCAATCGGGGCAGCGGATCCCCTTTTCGGAGGATGCCCCGAAAACCAGCTTTTCAAACTCAGATTTGCACTCAAGACATCTATATTCAAAAATCGGCATGGCTGCTTTTACCCTTCCTTAATGACGCTTTGATGGTAGCACAGCATCTGCCGCGAGTCATCAGTCGGCAGCCGGGAGTTTGAAGTTGACTGTCTGCGCGCGCCATTTCCTAATTCTCGGGCACGCCCCTAGGGTGCGTCCGGGCGCAGCGTGCGGCGGATGACTCGATTTGATAGTTCGTTGGCGTCATCCGCTCGAGGCGGAAAATAGTGTGCGAGAACTTTGCCGCAGCTTTCGATAGCTTCGCAGATGCCGCCGCGCGCATCTCCATTATGGATCCCCTGAATGATCAGATCCCGTACATCCTGCCAGTGCTTGTCTCCCATTTTTTCATGAATCGCGCGATCGCCTATGACGACGACTTCTCTTTCAAAAACGGAAAGATAGATCTCGATTCCGTTCGATTCACGGGTTCGATAGAGACCGCTGGTATAAAACTGCAGGAGAGCTGCCTCCCGGACCCGCGCATCCATCTCCTGTTTTGAAATAATCCTTCGCCGCCAGGGCAGACGGGGTAGAAAAGTATAAAGAACCGCGAAGGAAATTACTTCCGTCCAAAGCAGCGCTGTTATGGTGTGAGCGACAGGGAGCAAAAGAAAGATGGCCACGGCGAGGGCCATTCCGATAACGGCTCCCTGGAGTGTTGCATGCTGATAGTTGGCGGAAGCTTCCGCAACGGCAAAGACGATCTCTCCGGATGTTCCAGCCTCCGCTTTCTCTATCGCGGCCTCGATGGCTTTGCGATCTTCATCACTTAGCAGACTCATTTACTTTCTCAAACATCGTGTGCTGGTTGAAATTCAAAAGCAGGAAATCCGATCCCTGCCTTTTTTACCACCGGCCGGAGCTGCCGCCTCCGCCGAATCCTCCACCTCCGCCCGAAAAGCCTCCGAAACCGCCCCCGCCAAATC
>CAZLHW010000066.1:0-12053 GCA_964559085.1 uncultured Acidobacteriota bacterium
CGTTTATGATGGACCCTCCCCCGGCCCGCAGCATGTGCGGAATGGCATATTTTATCGCCAGGAACGGGCCCGTCAGATTCGTATCCAACACTTTCTGCCAGACTTCCAATTCTGTATCAACCACGGTTTTGGGAACGCCCATTGCGGCGTTATTGACGAGGATATCCAGCTTGCCGCCCAGGGCAGCCGCCGTCTCAACAATTCGCTGCACATCGGCCCCCACACTGACGTCTGCGGTGCACACGCTGATCTGGCTGCAGGAGAACCGCGCCGCCATCTTCTCCAGTTCTTCGCGGCGGCGCCCCGCAATGCAGACTCGGGCGCCCTCCCGGATGAAAGCTTCCGCGACAGCGGCGCCGATGCCGGTTGCGCCGCCGGTGATCAATGCAACCTTGTTTTGCAGTCTCATGCTTTTCTCCCAGGTTTCCGGTTTGCCGTTTCCGGTTGAAAGACCGATTTCAGCTGGAACGGCGGAGCAACAAAATGACTGTATCTGTATATGAGGAATCCATATTTTGCAATGAATTTGCTTGATTCCGAAAAAGATGCTGCGCGTGCGCGGAACCCGGCCTTCCAGCTGGAAACCGGAAACGGCATTTTGAAACAAATTGACAAGCCGTTTCCCGCGAAGGAATAATCACAGCATTTGGAAGGAGTCCGTTATGGCTGAGCTCAAAGCGACCGTATGCACCAATCTTGAGTTGCCGAAGGGTGTCCACGAATTCGAGACGGAAGGTCCGTCGGTATCAGCGCCGGGCGCGGATCCCCTCAAGCGCGTAATTTATATCGACGACAGGATCGTCCCCGGATCCTTTTATGTTGAAGCCGTGTGGGTTGTAGGTTCCGTGCCGAAGGTTCATCCGGAGCACTGCCATCCGGATCACGACGAAATCCTCGGTTTCGTGAGCAGCAATACCGATGACCCGACCGACCTGGGCGCGGAAATCGATCTGGTAATCGATGGGGAGAAAATGACGATCACCAAATCGTGCTTTATCCATGTGCCTGCGGGCGTCAAACACGGAGGTCTTTGCTTCAGGAAAATCGACAGGCCCGTGTTTCAGATCGCCATGTCGCGAATGAGCGCCTTCTCCAGCGTGCCGCCCACATAAAATATCCCCGGAGCTTTTGAGTCCGGTGTTTCATCTCGAGGACTCAAAACGATAATGGAAGCTGAAAAAGCCCGACCCCCTGCTTCGGCCGCCGGGCTGCCCGTGTCTTTCAGGCGTGCCTTCCAGGCCTTCGGCCATCGCGACTTCCGGTTGCTGTGGACGGGTGCGTTTGCATCTAAAAGCGGAGTGGCTTGAAGCGGATTTCGCTGCTATAGTGGGCGCCATGCGGCCCATGGACGCGGCAAGAAAAGCTCTTTCGGCGATGCTCGGGAGAAGGCAGGGGAGCTCTTTTTACAATACACCCCAGGCTTACCTGCAACTCCCTCCGGTATCCGCCTTCACGTCGCACCGGTTTTTATACGATCCCAACCCGCCGTCTCAGGCATACAGCATCGCGCAGGAGCCGCCTGCAATCGATATCCACATTCTCGAGTTCCCGGAAAGTTCGGGGATGGGGGAATGCTGGTCCTGCTGGGGGCAGGGTCTGCTGGCGTCAAACAAACGGCTGTACTTTGCCGCCGGAAACCATCTCGAGTCGGGCGCCGAGGGAAACGGCTGTCTCTATTGTTACGACACCGTCTCCGGCAGACTCGACCTCGCTGTAAATGTTCGCAAAGTCGTGCCGGATCCCGGCGTGGCGGCAGGAAAAATCCACGGCACAATCGGCGAAGGGAACGACGGGAAGATCTGTTTCGTCACCTACTGGGGAGTTGAAAAAAAGGAAGGATCCGCGGCCGGGTTCAAAGGATCGGCCCTCCTCTCCTTCGATCCGCGGTCCGGAGAAGCTGCGTGCCTCGGCATCCCGAGCGAGGGCCAGGTGTTCCGGGCTGCTGTGATGGATCCCGTATCTATGCTCTTTTACCTCGTCGCGCTGCCGAGCCGCACGTTCCTGTGTTGGGACATCCATTCCTGTTCCCTGCTTTATCGATCTCCGGCCGGCTTGCGCGTGGATGACAGGCATCTGTTTTCTGTGGCGCCCGGCGAAGTGCTTTTCAGCTTCGATGGAGGCGAATTGGGGCTTTACAGACATAAGGAAAGAGGCGTCCGCAAATTGGGGGCGTCGCTGAAACCGAGATTCTCTCTGAGTTTTTCAAACCTGCTTCACCCGAGGCCGGCCCCGTTGCTGCGCTGTATGGCGGCTGCGCCGGGAAGCCGCACCGCGTACGGAATCAACGGCAGCGGACGCCTGTTTTCCATGGATCTGGATTCTTACGAGGTGCGCCTGCTGCGCAGCAGTTTCGCGACCGATGAATACGTGGCCGGTCTGGCGATCAGCCGGGATGGGAAATTTCTCTATTATGTGCCCGGATCGCTGGGGAGCGCGGCCGCCCTCGGCACTCCCGTCGTTCAATACGACACCGCGACAGGGCGACTGAAAGTGCTGGCTTTCCTGGCCTCATTTTTTCGTGAGGAGTTTCATTACAGAATTGGAGGATGCTACAGCCTGTCGCTGGATGAGGACGGCAAAAGGCTGTTTATGGTTTTCAACGGCGCTCCCATACGAACCGGGGTTCCTTTGGATCGGCAGCCTCCATTCGGCCAGCCCTGTCTTGTGATCCTGCATATACCGGAAGGGGAACGCCGCCGATGAAGCGGAGGCGGCGCTATAATGCGCTGGATTCTTCACGCGCGCCTTCCGCCATTAGGGTGGATACGGTGACGAGCGAATATCCCGTTTTTGCCAATCCCTGCAACAGGAGGCGCACCGTCTCCACGATGTGCCCTTTGTCGCCGCCGCCGTCGTGCAGCATGATGATGGAACCCGGCTGGATTTTATTCAGGATGCGGTCGCAAATCAGGGCCGCATCGCGCGATTTGAATTCCGCGCCGTCGCTGTCGACATCGCACATGACCGTGATCTTGCCCATTTTTTTCAGATAGTAGGGAAGGAAAAGCAGCTTTTTCCCGAACGGAGGTCTGAAAAGACGCGGCCGCTGCAGCCCCAGCGCCTCCATGACCTCGTCCGCCCGCTCGATTTCTTTTCGGATGACGGCCGGAGGACGGAGCAAAAGGTAACTGTGTGCGAAGGAATGATTCCCGACTTCGTGCCCTTCTGCAACGGCCTGCCGCGCCACGGACGGGTGCTGTTCCATTCTGGAGCCCAGCATAAAAAATGTGGCCCGGCAGCCGTACGCTCTCAGTATTTCAAGAATATGGTTCGTGTAAGGAGGATTCGGCCCGTCATCAAATGTAAGCGCCACAATTTTCTTCGTGACGTCGACCCGGTGCACGATCTTTCCAAAAAACTGGAAGCTCCTGGCTTCAATAAGTTTTTTAAAGGCCGCGAGCCCTCCGGCTATGGCTGCAACAGACAGGATCGCCGAAAGCAGTGTCATGCCTTGCCAAGGGCTTTCAGAACCTTGTCGGGCGTTGCCGGCGGATCGTCCCATTTGCCGATCGCATTAAGGATGGCCATGATTACCAAATGCGTGTTGGCTAGGGAGTGGCTGATGCCGTTTGAGCCGTAGCAGGCGTTGCCGGCGCGCGTCTCCAGCAGTTCCAGATCCACGCGGGGCATATCCAGCATGCTGACCTTTTTATACTCAAACATATTCGTGCTGAGCTTCACTCCTGTTTTTTTGTCGTAGATGAATTCTTCTTGAAGCTGACATCCGGTGCTGAAATCCATCACCTGGTCGATCTGGCTTTCGAGCGACGTGCGGCGCATGATCTTTCCGGTGTCGGCAACCACCCCGAATCGCAGGATTTCGACTTCGCCGGTTTCAGTGTCCACTGCGACTTCGCACGCGGCCACATTCATGGTGTCGAGCTTTTTGCCTCTGTGAGTCCAGAGCGCATCCGGCGGCTTTCCCGAAAATGTCGCGAACAGATTTGTCCGCACAGCCTGCGCAAGCGGAAGCCCGATGCTTGGGTCGGCTTTCACCACCACTTTGCCGCCCTGCAAATCGAGTTCCTCCGGCTTGCGGCCCTTCAATGGATTGGGCGCAGACTTTTTCCCGAATCCGCCCATCATGCCGCCGCCCGCGGGCGGATTGTTCGCCTCTTCAGCGGCAGCTTCCAGGATTTGCTTCTTAAGCTTATTGGCGCACTCTTTTACCGCCCACCCGGAGGCCGTTGTCCCGTCGCTCCCGCCGCCCCAGGGACGGTAGGTTTCATGGTGGTCCAGGCTCGTCTGGATATCGTTGAATTCGAGACCCAGCTCTTCGGCCGCGATCATGGCGTTGGCTTCCATGATGTAATTGCCGATAACGGGGCCGCGGGACGGCATGCGCACGACTCCATTGCGGAGTTCAAGCTTCGGCGAAAACACTGTGCCGGAATGGCGCGGGCACTGATTGTAGCGGAAGCTGGCCCCGTGCATCCTTCCGTCGGGAAGCTTCCTTTCTCCCGCCTTGTGCCACTGCCAGTTCATCAACTTCTTTAACGAGGCGACGCAGGCTTCATAGCTGGGAACCGGGTTGGGATCGGTCTGGGATTCGGGGCCGTGAAGATTGAGCGTTGCTATTTCTATCGGATCTTTTCCCAGTTTATCGGCGATGACATAAAGCGCCATCATCAGGGAATCCCAGCTCATGGGGTTATGCTGGCCGCTAAGCCACATTTTCCCGCGATTGCTGTCGACCACTTCCATGTTCTGTTTAACGTTCAGGCATCGAGTCGTGAAATAAGGGCCATAGGTCTGATCCATAATGTTGCCGAATATGCTGCTGCCCCTGACGCCGCCGTCCGCAATCGAGAAATCATCGATCGCCGTGATCAGGCCGTTTGCTTTAAACCCTACTTTCATATGCACGTAGCGCTGGTTCAGGTTGAAGTCGTACATTCCATACCGGTCGTTGACGCAGCGGACAGGCCTGCCGGTCCTTTTGGCTAGAAGCGGCGTGATCAACTGGGATTTGCGGATTCCCCAGTCGCAATAGCGGCCGCCCACGAGCATGCACTCCTGAAAAACCTTCTCCGGCTGCATTCGGTACATGCCCACTACCTGATCATGTCCCCACGGAGTGCCTTCGATTCTCAGGTTTTTCCCGTCCCCATAATAGGGGCTGTCGAACCACCAGGCGACGCCGCCTACAGGATTGGGGATATGACCGCAAAACGCGGAGGTGTTCACATCAAACTCGATCACATGGTCGGCTTCCCGGAAACCCGCCTCGATGTCCCCGTCGAGAACGTTCGAATAAGAAACATTCCCCTTTTTAGGCGGATTGTTGCCCGCTCCCATGGCGAATCCTCCGAACCCCCCTTTGCTTGGAGCTGCGGGGTCGCGAATGACGGGAGCCTCCGGTTTTCGCCCCTCGAGCAGATCCACCACATGAGGGAGCACTTCCCATGTGACGTCAAGTTGCCTCAACGCTTCTTCACAGATATCCTCGTTTTCAGCCACAACGACGACGGCAACCTCCGTTCCTTCCTGGGCTGCAATATTGTCCAGAAAAGGAAGCGCGGGTCCCATGAATCCGCCGCCGCCACTCAGGTTCTTGATGTCTTCATCTTCCCACGTGACGATATCGACCACTCCGGGTATCGCTTTGGCTTTCGTTGTGTCCACGCTGACAACTTTTGCGTTTGCATAGGGACTTTTTAAAAATTTTGCGTGGAGCATATCGGGCACCACATAGTCGATGCCGTATTTGGCAATTCCGGAAGCGATGGCGCGGGACAGCCGTCCCGGCAGGTTGGCCTTGCCGACCACTCTGAAATCTTCTCTCTGTCCGTTGATTCCCGCCAGATCCGCCATTGCAGGCCCCTCCTTGATGTATTCTGCGCCGCTTCTGATTCAGGCCAGTTTAGCATGGATTGCCTTATTCCGCTTAGGCCTAATCGAAAGCGGATACGCTGCCAGAAGAATCAGGATCAGAATTAACATAAAAATCGGGATGCCTTCCAGCGAGAGCTGCTGTGCAACAATCCCGGTAAGGGATGGAATGGCCGCCCCCCCGACGCTCATTGCCGCAATCTGAAATCCAATGGTATTGGGAGCATGTTCTTTCCCCACGCGCTCTTCCGTGCCCGAAAGCAGCGCCGGAAGAATGGGCGCAATTGCGAGCCCGATGGCGGTGATGGCGGCGAGATTGAAGGGAGTATTTATGTCCATCGCCAGAATAATGGTTGCGGAGAGCGCGGCCAGCAGGCTTCCCATAATCAACCTCAGCCTGCGGATGCGGCGCGTAAAAATGCCGGCGGAAATCCTGCCGAGGGTGAATAATCCCCAGAAGCTGCTGATCCAATACCCGGCCAGTTTCGGCGATACGCTCCGCGATTCGGTTAAAAGGCTGTACGACCAGGCCCCGAAAGCAACCTCCACCCCCATGTAGATGAAGAACAGAAACAGGCTCAGCCATACAGCCGGAAGCCGGAGAGTTTCAGGGACGGCTGTATAGCGCGGTTCCGGGGACGCCGCCGTCTGAAAATCGGCAAGTCCGCCGGCCGCCTTTTCCCACATGGGAATCGTGAGCAGAAAGCAGAGTGTGAGCGCAAGTTGAAGCATTCCCACGATGCCATAGCCCCACCTCCAGTTGCCGATGTCGGTTATGGCCGTAGTCATAATCATCGGACCAAGTGTTGCGCCGATGCCGTAGGTGGCATGGAGCCACTGCATCAGACGGTCGCCGTGGTTCGAAGCGACATACATATTCAGCGAGACGTCAATGCCCCCGCCTCCCAGGCCGGCCGCCACGCCGGCAAATACGAGCACCCTCCAGCCCGGCGCGGCAGCGTAAGTGAGAAGCGCCATGCCCGCAGCCAGGGTGCTTGCTGTCAGCAGAGATCCCAGCCGGAAATGCGCCATAAGCCGTCCTCCGAAGAAACTGGACAGCAGGTAACCGGCCGTCATGGACATCATCAGGGCCCCGAGAGAATCATGATTCAGTCCGAAGTCGTGCCGCACAGAGGGCCACGCAACGCCTAAAAGACCATCCGGCAGCCCGAGCGAAATGTATGCGATAAAGGCAAGGAGCATTATGCCCGCCGTCATCCCCGCCGCGGTTTGGGAGCTTTTAGCCACAGTCCGGTCCTCTTCAGATGAATGCAATCCCAGGCTTTGGATTTATAGCACACTCGTCTGCGGAGCGCGCTGCAAAACCCCGCTTAAGAGGCGCGCCGTGCGACCCGCTCAGGCCACTCTCTTCGGGACTATGGAAATAAGATTTGCATTGGAAGAAAATAGGTGTTACCTAAGAGTCATTATTAATGGACGTTCGGGCTTTTCCATTGTCGGACCATAAGAAGAGATTTGACTCCATAGTCCGGAAAAGAACGCCTGAAGACCTTTTAGCCCATAACTCGGAATCGCTCTTATTTTGTATCAACTTTCCTCACTAAAAAGTGCAAGGAGCCAAACATGTCCGATGAAAACAGCAAGTGTCCGGTAACGGGTGCAATGAATCCGGCCGTCTCGCGCCGCGGAAAATCAACCCGCGACTGGTGGCCGAATCAGTTAAATCTCAGGATTCTTCATCAGCACTCTTCCCTTGTCAATCCAATGGGAGAAAAGTTCAACTATGCCGAAGAATTTAAAAAGCTCGACCTGAAAGCCGTGAAGAACGATCTCTATGCGCTGATGACCAACTCGCAGGACTGGTGGCCCGCGGATTATGGCCACTATGGACCTTTATTTATACGGATGGCGTGGCACAGCGCCGGCACATACCGCATAAGCGACGGACGCGGAGGCGCAGGGTCCGGCTCTCAGCGCCTCGCGCCCCTGAACAGCTGGCCCGACAATATCAATCTCGATAAAGCGCGCCGTTTGCTCTGGCCGAGCAAGCAGAAATACGGCAGGAAAATTTCCTGGGCGGATCTGATGATCCTCGCCGGCAATTGCGCATTGGAATCAATGGGAGCGAAGACATTCGGTTTCGGCGGCGGGCGCATCGACGTCTGGGAACCGGAAGAAGACATTTACTGGGGATCCGAAGAGGAATGGCTTGCGACGAGCGACAAGCCCAAGAGCCGCTACAGCGGCGACCGGGATCTGGAAAACCCCCTGGCGGCGGTGCAGATGGGATTGATTTATGTGAACCCCGAGGGGCCGGACGGCAACCCCGACCCTATCGCATCCGGCCGCGACGTTCGGGAAACCTTTTCGCGCATGGCTATGAATGATGAAGAGACCGTTGCCCTCATCGCGGGCGGTCATACCTTCGGCAAATGCCATGGGGCCGGTCCGGCGACCTTCGTCGGACCGGAGCCCGAAGCGGCCCCGATTGAACAGATGGGCCTCGGCTGGAAGAGCACTTTCCGCAGCGGCAAGGGCGGCGATTCCATTGGCAGCGGTCTCGAGGGCGCTTGGAAGCCCAGACCGACGAACTGGGACATGGGTTATCTGAAGGTGCTTTTTAAATATGAGTGGGAGCTGGTCAAGAGCCCGGCGGGTGCGAACCAGTGGCTGGCAAAGAACGTGGATGAAGAGGACATGGTCGTGGACGCGCACGATCGTTCGAAGAAACACCGGCCCATGATGACCACGGCGGATCTGTCGCTTCGCTTCGATCCGATCTACGAGCCGATCGCGCGACGCTACCTGGCAAACCCTGAAGAGTTCGCGGATGCTTTCGCACGCGCCTGGTTTAAACTGACGCACCGCGATATGGGTCCCCGCTCGCGCTACCTTGGCCCGGAAGTCCCTGCGGAAGAACTCCTCTGGCAGGACCCGATCCCTGCGGTCGATCATAAACTGATAGAGGCGCAGGATATTGCATTGCTGAAAACAAAAATCCTTGCTTCGGGATTGTCCGTATCCCAACTGGTTTCCACCGCCTGGGCGTCCGCGTCCACGTTCCGCGGCTCCGATAAGCGGGGTGGAGCCAACGGCGCGCGCATCCGCCTTGAGCCGCAGAAGAATTGGGAAGTGAACCAGCCGGTCCAGTTGAAGTCTGTGCTGGAGATTCTTGAAGGCATCCGGAAAGACTTCAACGACGCGCACAAAGACGGGAAGAAGGTATCGCTTGCCGATCTGATTGTTCTTGGGGGATGCGCGGGCGTCGAGCAGGCTGCGAAAAATGCAGGACACACTATAACGGTTCCTTTTACGCCGGGGCGCATGGATGCATCCCAGGATCAAACAGACATCGCCTCCTTTGCGGTGCTCGAACCGAAAGCGGATGGATTCCGCAACTACCTCAAGGCCAAATACTCTGTTCCCGCGGAGGAGATGCTTGTTGATCGGGCGCAGCTGCTGACCTTGACGGCCCCCGAAATGACGGTTCTGCTCGGCGGCCTGCGCGTCCTGAATACAAACTACGGCAAGTCGCCGCACGGCGTTTTCACAAAACGGCCGGAAACGCTGACCAACGACTTTTTTGTGAACCTGCTGGATATGGGGACGGAGTGGAAGCCGAAGCCGGAAGACGCAGATGTATTTGAAGGACGAAGCCGGGCTACAGGCGAACTCCTGTGGACCGGCACGCGGGTCGACCTCATCTTCGGATCCAATTCCCAGCTGCGGGCTGTGGCCGAAGTCTATGCCTGCGCGGACTCTCAGGATAAGTTTCTGCAGGACTTTGTCGCAGTCTGGAACAAGGTTATGAACCTTGACCGCTTCGATATCGCCTGATCCCGGCACGCAGGGTCCTTAAAGCCCTTGAAGACGCGAAGGGCATGCGTAAGCGACGGGCGGCGTTTCCATGCAACGGGGAACGCCGCCCTTTTATCAGCGGCGCATTTGCGAAGCCCGCTCTCGCGACTTCTTCCGCGGCAGAGGGGCCATGCGCCGGTGCAGCGCCGCGCGCCTCCCGGGATAACGGCGCATTGTTCTCCGGCGCAGAGAAAAGACCGTATCCATTTCTGATTCCGCAAGCCCGGCTGCAGCCGGACGGATCTTGATTCAAGAAGGATCTGGCCCTTGCCGGTAAAGGGTGTTAGGATCGCCCACTGCAGGGAAATTCCATGCGAAAGGCCAGAGGCTTTGCTTCAGACGACTTTTCGGCCGGCCAAAGCGTGGAGCATTGAGAAGGGGCTCGCAGAGCCCGCGGCGCCGGAAGACGGGCTGCGGGCGCGGCAGGATCTTTGCCGGGGGCAGATTTCGGTTATTCGCAACCATGTCTCCGGCCCTGCTTCTTCTGCGGCTCTGTTTGCCGCTGCACTGCGCGCTTTGCCTGCAGAGTGACGGAGGATGCATGCTCGGGTGCAGAGCCTGCAGCAATGGTTTTTATCCGTTCATGTTTGTTTCGAGGGTTTGTAATAAGCGATGATGTACACAGGGTTACGATGGGGCTTCATCTTCCTGTCAGGGAACGCACCCCTTCCCGAAAAGGAAAGGCTCAAGCTGGTCGGCGCAGCCGCGGACATGTATTTTAACCAGGAAAAGGAAAGGCAGATATCGCTCGATGAATATCGAGGGGTTCTTTCGACAAAGAAGGAACACTCGGTTTTGGGCTGCTTCTCCGGTCAGGTGTTTTATGCCGAACTCTGGCCCGAAGACGGAGAAGAAAAAACAACGTTGCGCTTCCTTATCAGCGAACAGACCTTTGGAACAGGGAACGCCTATTCCATGAACTAAGAGCCTGAATTGCCGGAACCCCTTGATGTCCGTGCGGAATGAATTCCGGCTGGAGCGCCTGCAAACAATCTGTGTCGGATCAGAATCAAAGCATTCAATATTCCCGGATTCGGAAACGCTGTCCGCGGCGGCAAATCGTTGCGCAGTTCGGATACCGACAAATTCCATGGAGACGACGGGTATGAAAGGAAAGCATGTGAATCGGCTGTTTGTTTTGGTTTGTCTCGGCATCTTGAGCATTCAGAGTTTCGGACAGGCGGCGCAGACCTGCGACCGGCAGTGCCTTGTCGACCATATGAAAAATTATCTCGCGGCCCTGGTCGCTCACAATCCGGCGGCGGTGCCGTTTGACAAGTATGTCAAATTCACTCAGAACACAGCGGAAATCCCGGTCGGATACGGTTTGTGGGAGACCGCGTCCAGCGGCCCCACGGAGTTTCAGCTCTATGCGGCGGACCCTGTAAACCAGCAGGTGGCCTGTCTGGTGATGATGAAGGAGAACGGAAATCAGAACATTCTGCTCGGCGTGCGCCTGGCGCTGCGGCGGGGCAAAATATCCGAAGCCGAGCACCATGTGGTCACGCAGGAACATCTTCACGCCATGCATAATCTGGTAAAACCCCGGCCGGGCCTTGTCGAGGATGTAGCGCCGGAAGACAGGACGCCCAGAGATCAGATGCTCGATATCGGGCTTTCCTATTACGATGCTCTCACGGGCGAGGACGGGACGCTGGCGCCATTCGCACCGGAATGCGAGCGGCGCGAAAATGGAGGCGTTTCTGTTGGAGGAAAGAAAGAGACGCCAGCAAAGAAGGAAGCCGCCAGGGATTTTGCGCCGCCGAGTTCCGTGGATCCGGAAATGATGAAACTGGCGAAGGCGCTTTCCGCGGTTCCCAACACTTGCGAAGGCCAGATTTCAGCGGGTGTCTGGGCTTACATATCGGAAATCAGAAACCGCCGCCTGCTCGTGATTGACGAGCAGAAAGGCCTGGCGGTCGGCTTCTCCAATCTCTATCACGACAGCAAACTGAAGACCATGAAGCTCAAGGGAGTGCCCGGCGTGGAGAGCGTCCCGGCCTATCAGGGAACATTCAACATGCCTGCGATTCACTTTTTCAAAATCAAAAAAGGGAAGATATACGATATTGAGGCAACCGGCCTTGTTCTTCCCTACGGCACCAAAACCGGGTGGGAATAGAGACCCCGCACTCCCGACGCCGGTTTTGCGGAGAATCAGAGAGGGGACTGCGATGCGACGCATACTTCAATACGATGCTGTAACGTTCGGCTCCGGCGCCAGCGGCCTTGCGGCCGCGGTCACTCTTGCCGAAGGAGGCGCCAAGGTTGCGGTTTTTGAGAAACAACCGACCATAGGAGGCACTTCCGTCAACTTCAGGGGAACCTTTGCAGCGGAAAGCGAAATGCAGCGAAGGAAGTGCCTCGCCTACAGCCGGGATGACGCCTTTCGAAATATCATG
>CAZLHW010000067.1:0-10781 GCA_964559085.1 uncultured Acidobacteriota bacterium
GACGCTGACGCAGGCGCAGCGACGGCAGCTGCTCAATGAACTGGTTTCCAGGGCGGATGTTTTTTGCACCAATTTCACACAAGCCGCCGTCCGGAAGCTCGAAATCGATTATGAGACTCTGAAGAAATATAATCCGAAACTGGTTTACGGGCTGGCCACAGGTTATGGACTGAACGGGCCGGAGAGCCTTCGGCGCGCTTTCGACAGCGTCGCGCAGGCCCGATCCGGAATTATGTATGCGCTCGGCGGCGAGCCGGATACGCCCCCGGCTCAGATCGGCGGCCCCGTATTCGATCAAATGACGGGCACCCTTCTGGCCTATGGGATTCTGGCCGCGCTGGTCGCGCGCGACCGGAAAGGAATCGGGCAGCAGGTTGAAGTATCGCTGCTTGGGTCGGGGATTCATCTGCAGGCTTATAACCTGAATACCGCGCTGCTCCGCGGAAAGCAGATCCCCAGGCCTTCGCGGAGGTCCTTAAAAAATCCCATGGCCAATCATTTCGAATGCGCCGATGGAGAGTGGCTGCTGCTTTCAGAACCTCAGGCCGACCGGTTCTGGCCCGCCTTCTGCGACGCTCTTGGCATCCAGCATCTTGAAAAGGACGAAAAATATTGCGACGCCGCGCGCCGAAGAGAAAATTTCCGCGAGCTGCTGGACATCATTGAGGGTGTTTTTAAGACAAAGACCCGATCGGAATGGATGCGGATTCTGGATACAAAAGGCCAGGGGATCGCCTATTCGCCCGTGTTAAGACCAACCGATCTGGCGAATGATGAACAGGCGCTGCAGAATGGGTACATTACCGAAATCGATCACCCCTCCCTGGGCAGGGTTAAAATGGTGGGCAACCCCGTGAGCTTTTCGGGAACGCCTGTGACGATAGATGGATATGCTCCCCAATTCGGTCAGAACACGGAAGAAGTGCTTCTGGACGTCTGCGGCTATGATTGGGACAGAATACAGCAATTAAAAGACGAGGAAATCATCTAAGGAATTTCCGGTTTAGAGCTCTACCTTCCCGATTAAGTTCTGCTTTCTCGGGAACGGAAACCCCTGAGCCGGAATCTGGGGGGGACGAGATGGAAACCAGGCTGCGAAATAGGAGATTGGATGAAGCGGAATTCTTGAAGATGCGCGGGCCCTTTTTGGCTCAATGGAAGACGGGCGGCGAAGTGGATCTCGACGAGGCGATCGCGTATCAGAAGGCGCTGCCGGATTCGAAAAATTGGCACAAGCTCGCCTTGAAGCTCAATGCGGAAGGACGAACGGCCATTTTCCCCCGGGCGGGAACAGGGTTGCTTGAAGACCAGATCCGCTTGTCTCGCAAGCTTGAAGAATCAAACGTACCCTTTATTCCGGTAACCACCGACAGTTATACACGGCAGCTTGATTTCGAGAAGGTGGATTCCATTCTCGCCGAGATGCGGAAGACGGGCCGGAATCTGCTGAACGGCTTCCCCATCATAAACTATGGAGTGAAACAGACGCGGCGCCTCATCGAGAGTGTCGCCGTCGGCGCCTTCAATCCCAGGCTTTCGTTGAAGTCCTATCCGCTTGCCACTGAAATCTCTTTTGCCGCGGGCATGACGGGAATAGCCGCGTCGGTTTTCATATCCTGGGCGGCTTATGAAAAGGACGCATCGCTGGAGCAGTCCATGCGGACGAACCAGTATGTCCATCGCCTGATCGGCTACTACGCGGACCGGGGCGTCGTTATCTCTACCGACAATCATGGATGGATCCTCACCGGCATGCAACCGATGACGGTGAATCTTGCAACCACCATTGTGGATGCCCTGATGGTGGCGGAGCAGGGCGGCAAGAGCATTACGTCGGTTGTTCATTTTATGGGCAACATGGCGCAGGATCTTGCATGGCTCCGCGTGACGCCGCGATTGATGCGGGAGTATCTCGACAAGTTCGGCTACAAGGATGTGAGCATCTGCGGTGTGTTCGCCCAGCACACGCCCCTCTTCCCGATGCCTCAGGGGACGGGCGGCGCCTTCGCCTTCCCGAATTACACCGCCATGGTCGCCGCGCTGGGAAAAGCAACGGCCGTTTCCATACGAACCATTGACGAAGCGCTCGGAATTCCCACCGAAGAATCGCACGCGCAGAGCTATGAATCGACGAACTGGCTGCTCAACGTGATTCGGGGCCAGAATATCGATTTTCAAATCAAGGGCATCGAGGAGGAGGAAGCGATCGCCGAAGCGGAAATTCGCGCTCTGCTCGACAAGATTCTGGAAGTGGGGGACGGCGACGTCATTGTGGGTTGCCTGAAGTGTGTTGAGGAAGGATTCCTGGACTCCTGTTTCAGTCCCAATAAGCAGGTGCGGGATCAGGTCATGGGAATCAAGGATGTCCGCGGCGCGATCCGCTGGAAAGAATTCGGCAATCTTCCTTTCTCTGAAGAGATCAAGAAATTTCATCGAGCCAAGGTCGCTGAACGCGAGAAGGCGGAAGGCCGTCCCATGGACTATGATGCCTTCGTGCAGGATTTCTGGGCATTCAGCAAGGGCCGGCTTGTCGGGAAACCGTAGGATGCATAGGGAGAACTGCAATATGGGTAGACAGCCAACAGTGATAACGGGAACGGTGGGCAAAGATGCTCATGTAATCGGAACGAAAATCTTGTCACGCGCCCTTCGTGATGCCGGCTTTAATGTGATCGAGCTGGGAATCCTGACTCCGCCGGAGGAGTTTATCCAAGCCGCACTGGACAATAAGGCCGACGCCATTCTGATGAGCTCGCTTTATGGTATGGGCGAAAACGACGTGCAGGGCTTCAAAGAAAACTGCGTCAAGGCCGGTCTGGGAGACGTGATCCTCTATATCGGCGGCAACTTGGGAGTCGGAAAGCACGACTTCAAGGATGATGAAGTGAAATTCAAAAAGCTGGGATTTGACCGCGTCTATCCGCCGGCGTCGGACGTGAAAACTGCAATTGCGGATCTTTGGGCGGATCTGAAAGCCCGGGGGAAAGCGTAGGACTATGCAAGGCCTGCGAATGCTTGAGGGGCACCGCGCCCTGGATTTGACCGATGAAAAAGGTTTTCTGTGCGGCAAGATCCTCGCGGAGTTGGGCGTGGATGTTATCAAAGTGGAAAAGCCCGGCGGGGACGCCGCGCGCCGCCTGGGTCCCTTCTGGCAGGATCAGTCCGATCCAGAAAAAAGCCTGTACTGGTTCGCGTATAACAGCAGCAAGCGCGGCATCACGCTCAACCTGGAAACCGGGGAGGGGAAGCGGATTTTTCGCGATCTGATCAGGACCGCCGATTTCGTTATCGAATCCTTCGCGCCGGGAGAAATGGAAAGGCTGGGATTCGGCTACGAAGAGTTGCACCGAATCAGGAGAGACCTGATCCTGACCTCCATCACCCCCTTTGGCCGGAATGGGCCCTACCGGGATTACCAGGCCACCGACCTTGTCGTAATGGGAATGTCGGGCGAGCTCTTCATGACCGGCGACTCGGATCGCCGCCCTGTAAATATAAGCCTGCCGCAAGCATGCCTGCACGCCGGGGCCGACGCCGCCGTTGGATCCATGCTTGCCCACCATCACAGAAGAAGGACCGGGGAAGGACAGCACGTCGATGTCTCGATGCAGCAGAGCGCGGCGTGGTTCCTCGCTCAGACTATCCCCCATTGGGAATTGGACAAGCTTGTTTTGGGCAGAGTGGGAACGTATCGGACCAGCAGCCGCGGAACCCTGCAGCGCCAGGTATGGCCCTGCAAGGACGGATTCGTGTTCTTTTTCATGATCGGCGGGCAGCAGGGCGCCAAGACCTGCCGCCGACTGGTGCAATGGATGGACGAAGCAGGCATGGCCAACGAGTTTCTGCGGACCTACGAATGGGAACGCTTCGACATGGCAAGCGCCACACAGGATCTGATCGATACAATCTCGCAGCCGATTGCCGAATTCTTCAAAACGCGCACAAAAAAAGAGGCGCTCGATGCGGCCATGTCGCGCGGCATTTCCATATGCCCGCTGATGGGGATGCAGGATCTGATTGCGGATCCCCACCTCGCCGCGCGCGGGTTCTGGATGCACATGGATTTTCCCGGAGCACAGGGCACGATCCCCTATCCCAAACAATTTGCGAGATCTTCCGAGAACGATTTGACGACACGTTTCCGCGCTCCCAAAATCGGCGAACACAACAATGAGGTTTACGCCGAACTGGGACTATCGCAGGAACAGATTGCAGAACTGAAACAGGCAGGGGTTATTTGATATTTCGTTTCCCGTTTCCGGTTGAGGCGACCTCGTTTTCAACGGGAAACCTGATAAAGGGTGGGACGCATGGCTTCAAGATACGAAAAACTGCTCGAGCCGGGCCGCATAGGGTCCGTGAAAACAAGAAACCGGATTATCAAGTCGGGCGCCGGAATGCTGATGTGGCATCAGGATGATGTTCATATGCGGCCGGAGGTTCTGGCCTTTTATGAGAGCATAGCCGGAGGGGGCGTTGGTCTTCTTATCGTGGAGTCGCCGACCATTGATTATCCGCGCGGCGTGCGCTGGAAAGAGCGCTACCGGATTGACGATGACAAATATATCGCGGGTTTGAGCGAACTGACGGCCATCATTCACAAGCACGGCTGCCCGACATTCATGCAGATGAACCACGACGGGCCGTGGCAGGTGAAGCTTCCCTTTGCTCCCGAGCCGATGTACGACGGCCCTCCCATCGGTGCGTCGGACGTCAGCTTTGAGTTTGAAGGGGATTTTCACGCGGAAAAACCGCACCCGCTGACGGTTGATGAAATCCAGGAGATTGTCGACAAATTTGCCGCCGCCGCCGTTCGCGCACGGAAAGCCGGGTTTGACGGCGTCGACATCAACATGGCCAGCAGCCATCTGCTGCACAATTTCTTCTCGCCTTTCTGGAACAGGCGCACCGACAATTACGGCGGCAGCCCGGAAAACCGCGCCCGATTTGGAATGGAAGTGATACGCGAAATCAAAAAGCGGGCCGGCGACGATTTTCCTGTTTCGGTGATTCTCAACGGTGTGGAAATGGGCCAGGCTATCGGCGTTCCGGACAGCCAATGCCTGACGCATGAGGATTCCAAGGAAATCGCCAAATATCTTCAGGCGGCGGGTGCGGACGCAATTCAGGTCCGCAGTCATTTCCTCGGCTATCACGTGGGCGCCTATCTTCCGGACGCGCTTTTTTATCCGGTGCCGCCGATACCGATCGAGAACTTTCCCAGCGCCTATGATGCGAGCGACCTTGGTGTAGGCGCGAACATCCCGGCAGCCGCCGGAATCAAAAGCGTCGTGACGATCCCGGTTACCGTGGTCGGCAAATTGGATGCGGATATCGGCGAAAGAATAATCCGGGAAGGGAAAGTGGACTTTATCGCCATGACGCGCCGCCTGCTGGCGGATCCGGATTATCCGAGGAAGATCGCGGAGGGGCGCATCGAGGATATCCAGCCGTGCACCGGATGCGACAATTGTCTCGGAAGCCGCCGCTGCCGGATCAACGGCCTGCTGGGAACGCCCTACAATACGATAGAAAGAGCGGAGAAAAAGAAAAAGGTTCTGGTCATCGGCGGCGGACCCGGGGGGATGTCGGCCGCGCGCGTATCCGCCATGCGCGGCCACGAGGTGACCCTTTATGAGAAGTCGACAAGTCTTGGCGGCCTGCTGCCGGTGGCCTCGATCGTCAAAGGATCGCGCCCGGAGGATCTTTCGCTCATCATCAACTACTTCACGCGGCAGCTGGACAAGCTCGGCGTCAAAGTGGTGCTGGGGAAAGAAGCGGATCTTGCCCTGGTGGACAGGCTTAAACCGGATGTCGTGTTCCTGGCGACGGGCGGCACATCCACCGTGCCTCAAATACCGGGGATTGACCGGCGGAATGTCGTCAACGGCGCGGCCCTGCATCGCCAGCTTAAATTCGCTCTCAAATTTTTCAAGCCGCAGATGTTGCGAACGCTGACGAAGCTGTACATGCCCATGGGCAAAAACGTCCTGGTCATCGGCGGCGCCATACAGGGTTGCGAACTCGCCGAGTTCCTTGTGAAGCGCGGGCGGAAAGTGACGGTTGTCGAAAAAAGCGCCATGATCGGCGAAGGCATGGTGGATGCCCTGCTTTCAAATCTCATGATCTGGTTCAAAAAGAAGGGCGTCACGCTCATCAACGGCGTGAAAGAATATGTCGAAATCACCGAGAAAGGCTTGGTCCTTGTCAACAGCGACGGCATAAAGCAGACCCTGGAAGCCGACAGCATTGTGACGGCTCTTCCGCTTAAGCCGAACGACGAGCTGCTCGAAGGTCTGAAAGCAAAAGTGCCCGAAGTGTACGCCATCGGGGATTGCCGGGAGCCGCTCCTAATAGCCGACGCCATCGGCGCCGGCCTTCGCACCGCAAGAGAAGTCTGATTCGAGATGCGAAATTTGAGATTCGAGATTGAATTCCGGAAATTCGCTTTAAATCTCGAATCTCGAATCTCGAATTATGAGGTATCCAATGAGCAAGGCAGTATTCGAAGATCTGAAAATTGTGGCGTTCAGCTGGGCGATGGTTGGGCCGCTGACCCTGAAATTCTTCGCCGATTACGGCGCAACCGTGATCCGGATAGAAACGGCGACGCGGCCCTGCGTCACGCGCACATCGGCGCCGTTCAAGGACAATGTAGCGGGCATCAACCGGAGCGGTTATTTCAATCACTTCAGCGCCAACATGATGAGTATTTCCCTGAACATGCGGAATCCTCTCGGAATGAATGTGGCCAAAGAGCTTATCGGCTGGGCGGACGTGGTGATGGAAAACTTCACTCCCGGCGTGATGGATAAGTGGGGGCTTGGGTATGAAGAGCTGAAGAAGATCAAGCCCGACATCATCATGGTGCGTCAGAACGGCTTCGGCCTGGATGGGCCGTATAAGAACCTGGCCGCCTTCGGCATGATCCTTGCCGCAATCGCCGGGATTCCCAACTTTATCGGCTGGCCGGACCGGGGGCCGCTGCCCGTGGGCGTCGGCGCCTACACGGACTGTATCAGCCCGCGGTTTGCCTCCGCCGCCCTGATCGCCGCCCTCGATTATCGCGAAAGAACCGGGAAAGGCCAGCTCATCGATCTGGCGCAGTTTGAAACCGCGCTCTACTTCCTTTTGCCGGGCTTGCTGGACGCCGCGGTCAACAGCAGGGAGCCGGAACGGAACGCGAATGCAGTCTCTTATGCCGCGCCGCATAACACCTACGCCTGCAAGGGCGAGGAGCGATGGTGCACCATCGCCGTGGTCCGTGACGCGCAATGGGCTTCGTTGTGTCAGGCAATGGGAAGGCCGGAATTGTCCCGTGATCCGCGATTTGACACTTTGCCGCACAGAAAGGAAAACGAAGCGGCGCTGGATGCGCTGGTTGAAAACTGGACCCGGAATCATTCGCCGGAAGAAGTCGTGGCGCAACTGCAGGCGGCCGGTGTGCCGGCCGGCGTGGTCGAAAATGCCGCCGATATTTTCGCGGACCCGCAGTTGCGCGCGCGCGGCCTCTTCTGGCCCCTGGAACATAGCGAAATCGGCCTGTTCCACCATCTGGGCGCCAGCATGGTTTTGTCGGAGACTCCGGCTCGGGCCGTTTCCCCCAGTCCCTGCATCGGCGAACATAACGAATATGTTTTAACTAAAATCCTGGGCAAGACGGATGAGGAGTTCGTCGAGCTTCTTGCCGCAGGCGTGCTTGACTGATTTGACGGAGGTTTCATCATGGAGCTTGAGTTCATAAAATACGAGAAAGAGAAACAGGTAGCCTTCATTACGCTGAACCGCCCTGACAGGCTCAACGCCATCGGCCCGGAGATTTACCGCGACTGGACAGCCGCTTTGGACGAAGCGGAAAAAGACGACGATGTGAAAGTGATTGTTTTCAAGGGCGCCGGGCGCGCTTTCAGCGCCGGCGCGGATCTGACAGGCGTCGGCTATGTTTACGGCATGAAGGATCCCAAGCCCGGCGAGAGAGGCAAGCAGCGTATTCCGCTGAGAGTCAAGTTCGAATTTGACCGGCGCGTTTTCCTGGATTTCCACAGAAGAATTCTCTACTGCAAAAAACTGACGATCGCCCAGCTGCACACGTACTGCCTCGGCATCGCATTCAACATCATTTCACACTGCGACATGATCATCGCGAGCGAGGACTGCGAGATGGGGCATGTCGAAGAGCGCCTGGGACAGGGAGGCATGACGATTACGCCTATCATGATCCTGCGCTGCGGGTTCACGCGCGCGATGGAACTCTGCCTCACCGGCCGCCGCTTCAACGGCATCAAGGCGGCCCAGTACAACCTGATCAATAAAGCCGTGCCGGCCGACAAACTCGAGGAGGAAGTCCGGAACCTGGCGTTCGGCCTATGCATGCATCCCAAAGACGGCATCGCGGTGGGCAAGGCGATGCGCGAGATGATTTACACTACGATGGGCATTGACCGCGGCCTGGTCGATCACTACATCATGCACACACTTCAGACCAACCGCGTTCTGGACGAAGGCGAAGTCAACTTCTTCAAAATGCGGCGCGACAAGGGTGTGCGCGAAGCTGCTCATGAGAAGCACGATATGTTCAAAGTTCTCGACGATTTCGACAAATAAGAATTCGAGATTCGAAATTCGAGATTCGAGATGGGATTGAGGTTCATCGCATCATTCAATGGGCGCTTTTAATCTCGAATCTCGAATCTCGAATCAAGGAGACTTGCATGGATGCCGCGTACCTGTTCGCCAGGAATTTTGCAGAAACGAAATACGAGGATCTGCCGCCGGACGTTGTAGCGGCCACGAAGAAAGAGATCCTGGATCTGCTGGGAGTCGCTTTGGGCGGGGCCTCGCAGCCGGGGGCGGTCCATGTGTGCGAGTTGGTGAAGGAGTGGGGCGGCAAGCCGGAAAGCAGCCTGATCGGATCTTCTCAAAAGGTTCCGGCGCCCCATGCCGCGCAGGCGAATGCCGCGATGGCGCATGCGCTCGATTTTGACGACGTGCACGAAGCCGCGGTCATGCATCCGGGGATTGCAGTCATACCCGTTGTGATGGCTGTGGCGGAAGCGCAGGGGAACCGGAGCGGCAGGGAGATGATCGCCTGTACGGCGCTCGGCGTGGATATGATGTGCCGGCTGGCTTTGGCAACGACTCCCGGAAAAAGCCCGATTGATCTGGGATGGCATCTGACATCGCTCTTCGGCTATATGGGTGCCGCGGCAACCGCATCCAGAGTGATGCATTTGAGTGAAGAGCAGACAGTCGACGCCATCGGCATCGGCTATCACCAGTGCGGCGGCAACGGCCAGTGCGTCAAAGACGGGGCGTTGACGAAAAGGCTGGGTCCGGGATTTGCAGTTCATGGCGGCATAACGGCCGCCCTCCTGGCCAAGTCCGGGGTAACCGGCGCCAGGAACACGTTTGAGGGCGAATGGGGCTTCTACCGGCAGTACGCGCACGGGGATTACAGCCGCGACCTTCTGCTGGCGGACTTGGGAAAACGCTTCGAGGGGACGAATGTGGCAATCACGCCCTATCCCTGCTGCAGAGGCGTGCATCCCGCCATCGATGCCGCCTTGGCATTGGCTGCGGAACAGAATATTCAGTGCGCCGATATAAAGGAAATTGTTCTTTCCGTAACCGATGCGCACATGAAGCTGCTCTGTCAGCCTCTGGAGGCCAAGCGGTCTCCAAGAAGCCCCGTGGATGCCCAGTTCAGCATTCCGTGGGGAGTCGCTTCGGCTCTTGTGAAAAGGCGTGTGGGACTCAGCGATTATACCGACCGCGCCATCAGAAACCGCGAAGTCCTTGAAGTCACGCACAAGATGAAGGTGGAGGTGGACAACACGCTCCACAAGCCCGGTCCGGAGCCTACGCGCGTAAAGATCGTAACCGGGGAAGGCAAGGTCTTTGTGAAAGTAGTGGAGAATCCTCTCGGCAGCATGGAACGGCCGATGTCGTTTGACGACTGCGCGAGAAAATTCCGAGACTGCGCGCAGAGTCTTGATCCTGCGAAAGTGGAACAGATCATTGAATGGGTCGGTCAGCTCGAGCAGCTGGAAGATATCGGCGAAATAATCCGTCTTCTGACATAACGTTTCCCGTTTCCGGCTTCCCGTTTCTCGTTAATAACGATCTGTTGTTCGACGGAAAATGGGAATTTCGAAACGGGAAACGAAAATATTTATGGAGGCAGTGATATGGGTGACGCTTTAAAAGGCAAGGTGGCTTTTATCACGGGTGCAGCAGCAAAGAGGGGGATGGGGAGAGCGGTTGCCTTGCGATTGGCGCGGGAAGGCGCCGATGTAATGGTGACCGATAAATTTGCCGCACCCAAAAGCGCGTGGGCCGGCGACGAGGGATGGGGCGGCCTGCCCGAGGTTGTGAAGGAAATTGAAGCAATAGGGCGGAGAGCGGCTTATGCTGTAGCCGGCGTGGAGGACAGCAAAGGAACGGAGGCGGCCGTGAAGGCTGCAGTCGATGCGTTCGGCCAGATTGACATTTTGGTCAACTGCGCCGGGACCCGCGGCCCCGTAGGCGTCAGCATCGCCGACGGCGATGAAAAGGATTGGAGACTTCTGTTCGAAGTGAATTCTCTGGGGGCCATGATTGTGTCCAAGTACGTTGCCAGGGAAATGATTCGAAGAAATCAAGGCGGCAAAATCGTGCATATCGCTTCGGCTGCCGGAAAGCTGGCCTGCCCCGGAAGTGCGGCGTATGCGGCCTCCAAATGGGCCGTTATCGGAATCACGCAGGCCCTTGCCCTGGAACTGGCGCCCTACAAAATCAATGTC
>CAZLHW010000067.1:10791-11905 GCA_964559085.1 uncultured Acidobacteriota bacterium
ATGAACAGCCGGAAAAAGGGCATTACGGTGGAGGAATTCCGGAAGGAAGAATACAAGATGCTCAGCGACATGGTGCCGCTGAAGCGCATGGGTACAGTCGAGGATATCGCGGATCTGATTTTCTTCCTCGTCAGCGATCAGTCGAAATATATAACGGGACAATCGATCAATATCACCGGCGGCACAACGCCGCTGCATTAAAACGGGAAACGGAGAATAGCGGCATGTTGCTAGAAAATCGAGTGGCAGTGATATCCGGCAGCGCCAATGGAATGGGCAAGGCGATGGCGTTCAAATTCGCCGCCGAAGGGTGCCGGATTGTCGTTGCGGATCTGAAGTATGACCAGGCGCAGCAGGTTGCTCGGGACATCCAGGCCGGCGGCGGAGAGGCGATCGCCGTCAAAGTGGATATTTCCGTCAGCAAGGAAATCAAGTCGCTGATTGCAGAATCCGTGGATCGGTTTGGGAAGATCGATATCCTGGTGAACAATGCCGGCGCGGCCGGCGGGGCGGATCTGGAGCATTCGGATGAGGAAGAATGGGATAAGGTTCTTGCGCTCAATCTGAAGGGCGCATTCCTGATGTGCAAGAATGCCGTTCCGCACATGAAGAAGCAGCGGTACGGAAAGATTATCAATCTTTCTTCCATGGGCGCGGTGCGGCCGTCCATCTCTGTTCTGGCTTATCATGCGGCGAAAGCCGGCATCATCGGGTTGACGAAAAACCTCGCGTTCGAACTGGCGCCGTTCAACATCTATGTGAATTGCATTGTGCCCGGGCCGATTGAGACGCCGTTCTGGGATCCCTTGTCGCAGGGGATGACGCCGGAGCAGAAGCGGGATTTTTTCAATGCCCTTGCCAAAAAGGAAGTGCCGCTGGGCCGAATGGGGACGCCCGAGGATATTGCCGGTCCGGCCCTGTTCTTTGCCTCGGAGCTTTCGTCGTATGTTACCGGGCAAACGCTCTGTGTTGCCGGAGGCCAGCCGGGGCTGGCGGTGGAGGCTACCTTCATCTCCGCGCCCGAAGCCAGGAGCTTCCGGTAGCACACAATCGCTGGAATGAAAACGCTCGATTCCATGAGCGCCGGCGTCCCGCCGGCTTTTATGCGGCCGGG
>CAZLHW010000068.1:0-8834 GCA_964559085.1 uncultured Acidobacteriota bacterium
AAGGGCGCGCGCGTTCCACGTTTTTGAACGCAAACCGGATCCGAAATGGGGAATACTACCGGAATCGGCCGCGCAGGACCTGCTCCCCCAATGCAGCATCGTTATCCTGTCGGCAACGACGCTATTAAACCACACCGTAGACGGCCTTCTGCAATTGTCAAAAAATGCACGGGAAATCGCGCTCCTCGGACCTTCCACACCCTGGGTCCCGGACGTTGTCAAACTTCACGGCGTAAAAGTGCTGTCCGGATTCCAGGTCACCGACGCCGACAAGGTGCTGCAGATTGTGAGTGAAGGGGCCGGGCGCAAGCTGTCTCTGCGCTGCGCGGATTAAGCGGGAACCCTCCCTGGAACAGACGCCCCTCGCTCTTTTTTTGCATTGAAATAATTTGCATAATGCAAGAGTCCTGTTATACGTTTAATGCATAATGCAACAGAACAGCGGGCGGCCACGGTGACAAAGGAAGCGGAAGGACGCGAGAAGACAATTTTGGATTCGATCAATGAAGGGGTTTTTACGGTCGACCTGGATTGGAGGATTACGTCTTTTAACAGGGCGGCCGAAAAAATCACCCATGTGACGCGGAGGGAAGCACTGGGACAGAAGTGCTGTGATGTTTTCCGGGCCAGCATCTGTGAAAACGCCTGCGTTCTGAGACGCACGATGTCGAGCGGCAAGCCGATCCTGAACGCAACCGCCCACATCGTCAGCAGGAACGGCGAGCGCATCCCCATTCGCATCTCGACGGCGCTGCTGAAAGACGACCAAGGGCAGACGATTGGAGGGGTCGAGACATTTCAGGATCTGAGTCCTATCGAGCAGCTTCAGAAGGAGCTGAAATCGCGGTATACCTTCGAAGACATTGTCGGCCATAGCGCCGCCATGGTGAAGCTTTTTGAAATCCTGCCGCAGATTGCGGAAAGTTCGAGCACGGTGCTGATCGAAGGACCCAGCGGCACCGGGAAAGAGCTGTTTGCGCGGGCTATCCACAGTTTATCGCCAAGACAAAAGAAGCCCTTCATCGCCGTGAATTGCGCCGCACTGCCCGACACGCTCCTTGAAAGCGAGTTGTTCGGGCACAAAGCGGGCGCTTTCACGGACGCCCGGAAGGACAAGCCGGGACGCTTCGCGATGGCTAACGGCGGAACCCTATTCCTGGACGAAATCGGCGATATTTCTCCGGCGATGCAAGTGCGTCTGCTGCGTGTGCTTCAGGAACGGATGATCGAGCCGCTGGGATCCGTGGAGCCGATTAAGGTGGATGTGCGCATTGTCGCCGCAACCAACCGGGATCTCAGCCGGCTGGTTCATGAAGGCCGTTTTCGCGAAGACCTGTATTACCGCGTTCGCGTAATCCGGTTGAGTCTGCCCAGCCTGAGCCAGCGCCGTGAAGACATTCCGCTGCTCGTGGAGCACCTGGTGGCCAAACTCAACAGGATCCAAGGGAAAGAGATTGAGGGCGTTTCGGAAGAGGTAATGGCGCAATTGATGGAGTATGAGTATCCGGGGAACGTCCGCGAACTGGAAAACATAATCGAACAGGCCTTTGTGCTCTGCCGGGGCCGGATTATTGAATTGCACCACCTCCCGCCGGAACTGCGGCCGGCGAGTTCCTCCGTCTATACCGGAAGCAATCCAATGTCGTTGAAGGCAATGGAAAAGCTCCTGATCACCGAAGCGATTCGCCGGCATAAGGGCAGCCGGAGCAAGGCAGCCAGGCAGCTGGGAGTGAATCCGAGCACGTTGTATCGGAAACTGAAAGCCTTGAAAATCGACTTGCCGAAGGACACGGCGACCGGCACCTCGCAAAAGAAGAACCTATGAACCTACCCGAAAAGTATCGCACCCTGACACGGCAACAGCTCCTGGATAATGCCTACGCCCTCGGCGTTGATTTTGAAAAATTTTCGGGCAGCTGCTCCCAATGCACCGTAGCCGCTCTTCACGAAATTTTGGGGTTTGAAGACATCATTGTGAAAGTCGCCTCTTCCTCATGCGGCGGCCAGGCCGGGCTTTCGACCGGAGCCTGCGGCGGCGTCATCGGGGGCACTCTGGTGCTGGATTATTACCTTGGCCGGCCTGCTCGGATGGTATCCGCAACAAAGGCCGTGCCGGAAGGACAGGAAGTATTATCCCAAGCTATGGCGGCAGCCAGACTGCTGTGCGACCGGTTCGTCCGGGAGTACGGCTCGATCCTATGCCCCGGAATACAGCAGAAAATATACGGCCGCTCCTTTGATCTTCAGGACCCTGCTGACTGGCAGAAGTTCATGGACGCCGGGGCTCATTCCGATCCGACCAAATGCATGCGCGTGGTAGGGAATGCGGCAAGGTGGACCCTCGAAATTCTCCTCGAAAAAAAGGCGATCATTTTATAGAGAACATCGAAAGCGTGTCGCGGCTGCGGGCTCGGCCCGCCGGATGCTGTCGACCTCGAAAAAGCCTCAGCGCGCAGACGGCGGATTCACGCGCATATGTATTTCCGTGCCGCCTTTCTCGAAATGGACGGCATCCACCATCTGGTTGATAAGATAGATTCCCCGGCCGCCCGTGGAAAAAATGTTCTGCCCGACGATGGGGCTCGGCACGGATGCCGGATCAAATCCCCGCCCGGGGTCCCGGACGACAATGAGCATGCCTCGCTGGTGGTCGCATGCGACGCAGCACTGGATCTGCTTGGAGGGATCATTGGCGCTTCCATGCTCGATGGCATTGTCGAGGGCCTCATTCAATGCAAGCTCAATTTCGAATTCGCGCCCGGCGGCACACCCCATTTCCTTGATTATAGCCATGACTTTCTCTATGAAAGGACCTATGGCTTCGACATTCCCGGGCAGGGTTTCATCCAGCTTTACCAAGAGTTTCTCGCTATCGAATTCGCAGCTCATAAGCGGTTGGTTCGCCATACCGGCTCTCCTTGGCAAGGACAATTATGGGAACAAGATGGGAACAAGGAAAACCAATTTACAAGTAAGCGTAACAAGACCGGAAGAAACGATTAAATAAAAAAAAATCGCAAGGCGGCGCAAGCGCCGGAACCGCCAGGCGACACCATGCCGATTGCCGGCGACCCAAGCACCGAGGGTGCAAAGCAGAGTAGCCCAGGCTGAAGGATGCGCAGCATCCGAAGGCCTGGGTTGACGGCCGATAAATCCATCAGCCCTGCAAGGGCGGCGCAGCCGATTCTGGTACACTTTGGAGCTATGCCAAGGTTTTATTCGGTAGAAGAGGAAAAGAGAATTTTCGCAGAACAGGCTATACAGCGCTCAGGAAAAGCCGGAGACGTAAATCTATGCCAATACCGGAATCTCTCCTGCATCCGCTGCTGTCTTCCCCACATCGGCGGAGATTCGCACCTGGCGGATCCCGAAGAACACGCAACCGCCCCAAATGAACATGACGGCCCGTCCCAGCCTCACAAATTTTCATGCAGATATCGAGGTCCCGGCGGTCTGGTAATGCAATTCGTAAATTATAACCCCCTGCAGGGCCCTCGAATCGAGGCATCGCAATACGAAGATTGCTTTGAGGATGTCGGGCAATCGGAAATGGAGAGGCGCTTTTCGGAAAGAAGACGTTTGTTTCTCGACCTTTATAATCCAGGGGAGCCGAGGCAATCGCTGGAGCGCTATATGCGGGCGGCTCAGAAACAGGAAGGGTATTGCTATGCGCCTGCGGCGAATTCGGGGATCGCCTCCTTATATATCGGAGGATCGGTTCCGACAGGGAATCTTCGCAGGGGGGAGCTTCCGGAGTGCCAGCTTCTGGGCTTCGTGGATGAAAGAGGGAAAGTCGGTTGCATGGCCCATCCTCTGGCACAAACCGCGCAAGGCTACGACGGACGGGATCTGGTTGGATTCTTCCATCATACCGGGTGCTGTGAAAAGGTAGGTTGCGAGGCGAGCAGAGAGTTTCCTTATCTGAGCGCTTCCGCTCTGAAAATCTTCGAAAAATCCGTCGACGGTATGTCGTGGTATGTGTACAGCCGTCACGCAACATCGGTGCTTGTCTATTACCTGAGAGCCTATGATCATCTGTTTCAGAAGCTTGATGCAAACGGGATCCTGGACACTCTGACGCTGGCAGAGCTTGTCGGATTCACCAATTCCCTTTTCGAAGATTGGCCCCTGAATAAGTCAGAAGATCGGGATCAAAATCCTCTGAATCAACATTCCAATTTCATGGATTCGCTGGAGATTCTTTCGACGGACATCCCCCTGGCGGAAAGAATCCTGTACATCGCTCTCGGCACCCGGTTCCTGAGACCGCATTTCACCCGGCAATTGCAACAGGCCAGGAGTCACATCGAAAACCGCATTGCTGCTTTTTAATTCGGAAACATCCCACCGCATGTTTCCTGATTTCGGCTGCCTTTGCTTTGGCGCCGAGGGTTGTTCCCGTAATCATGTAATTCGCCTTGTCGGCCTGGAATGGATACGCAAATATCCGTGTGCATCCAGGAGCGGGTGCAAGCTTCGATTCAACAGGATCTCCGAATAGCTCGTTGCCTTTATGATGATTTCCGCCTGCACCACCTCGGCATTCGTGATAGGGAGATCCGGGCTCAAACATCAGCTTTTCCAGCGTGGAGAAGACAACACAATTGACCAAACCTCTTCATTCCTTGTGCTGAAAAAAATTAGAACAGGTCCCTTGGATACCAGACCGATTGCCGCCCGATTTTATAGCAGAACCGGGCCTCGGCACACAGTGTTCGGATTCACTTTTTATTTCGGGATCATGTCTGTGGCTTCAACTTCGGTTTTCCCGGTCGAAGCTTTGGCGAAGGCTGGTGCCGAAGGAGGGACTTGAACCCTCATGCTCGCAAGGAGCGCGGGATTTTGAGTCCCGTGCGTCTGCCAATTCCGCCACTTCGGCTTATCAAGCGCTGCACCACCGATGTGGTCGCCAATAGTAGCCCATGCACTCCCCTCGAGTCAACGGGAAGGCTTCTTTTGATCGAAGGGGGGCTTTCTGTTATAATGCCGTGTTTCCCGGAGGCGTTATGGATTTTCGTATTGGAGAAAAAGTCGTCTATCCCAACCACGGAGTCGGGGTTATTGAGGAGGTAAGCAGCCGATCCGTAAATGGCAATTCTGAACAATTTTATATGCATCGCATTCACTCCAACTCATCCGTTGTGATGGTCCCCACGGCGAATGTAAAAAGCGTCGGGTTGCGCCGCATCATAAAGAAGTCAGACGTGGACGGTCTCTTCAAGCTCCTTCAGGAAGATTTTTACGAACCCGAGGCCGACTGGAAAGGGCGCTATAAGGACCATTCCGAAAAAATGCGCACCGGCTCCATCTTTCAGGTCGCCGAAGTGCTTAAAAACCTCGTCTACCTGAGTTACCGGAAAAGCCTTTCGTTTCGCGAAAAAAGAATGCTGGACCGCGCCAAGCAGCTGATTATCTGCGAAGTGGCCACTGTACGTGGATTGAATGAAAAATCCGTTGAAGATCAAATAGACCGTCTGCTGTCCGAAGCCTATTCGCGCTCGGTAAAGACAACAGCCTGACCTTGTCACCTCTTCTACTTTATCTTGTTCTCCTCGCTTTCTTCATGGTTCTGGCAGTCTTTTTTTCCGCTGCCGAGACTGCATTCATGGCGGTCGACCGGCTCCGGCTCCGAGTCCAGGCGGAAAGCGGGGACAAGAAAGCGGAAGCCATCAAGCAAATTCTCTCCAACCCGGATCGCTTGTTGGGGGTCATTCTCTTCGGCGTCACGGTGGCCGAGATTGCAGCAGCCGGCATCGTCACCTATATCATCGCCGACACGATATCGGACAAATACTCCGAGCTCGCCAGCCTTCTGGGATCGATCCTTTTTTCCCTCATTATTCTGATTTTCTGCGAACTGACGCCCAAGATCATCGCGGCGGCCCACCCGGAGCAGGTATCCCGCGCCTTTCTCTTCCCTATCCGGATCATCATTAGGATCCTGTTTCCTCTATCCAGGCTGGCCTCCTGGATCGCCAATCTGATGGTGCGGATTGCGGGCTTGGATGCCAAAGCCAGCCCTTTCGCCCACGGCCCGAGTGAGGAAGAAATCCGTGCCATGATCGCAAACTCCAGCGAAGCCAGCATGCCGCATGAAAAGAAAGAGATGCTTCACAACATCTTTGAGATCGGCGGCACGCAGATCCGAGAGGTCATGATTCCGCGCGTCGAAGTGACGGCGGTCGAAATCAATGACAGCATCCAAAAAATCCTGGATGTGGTTAACAAAACCAACTACTCCAGAATTCCTGTTTTCCGCCAGAATTTTGACAACCCGATCGGGATCCTGAACGTCAAAGACCTGCTCCAGTACGTTCAAAAGAACGAGGAAATCAATCTTCAGGCTCTCCTCAGGCCGGCCCACTTTGTTCCCGACAGCGCCCGTCTGGACTTTGTTCTGCGCCGGATGCAGTCCATGCATCTGCATATGGCCATCGTGGTGGATGAATTCGGGGGCATTGAGGGAATTGTCACGTTGGAGGATCTTCTCGAGGAAATTGTCGGAGAAATTCGGGACGAGCATGACACGGAAATCGAGGATATCCGGGAGCTGGGGCCGAATTTGTTTTCCGTTGCAGGCAAGCTGCCGGTGAAGGACTTCAACCGCTTTTTTGTTGAGAAGATCCCGGAAGCACCCGAGTATTCCACATTGGCCGGATTTCTGGAATCTCTTACCGGACGCCTGCTCTTGGAAGGAGAAACCGTACAGTATCAAGCACTGACCTTCACGATTGAAAAGATCGAAGGATTCAGAATCGTCCTGATACGCGTGCGCACCGCACCGAATTAAAGCAGGCACAAGGGAATTTCCGAACAACTATTGAGCGGCGGCTTTGAAGGCCTCGCGCGCAATCTGAAGGGTTGCCTTAATGTCATTGTGCGTATGTGCAAGAGACACGAAGCAGGCTTCAAACTGCGACGGAGGGAAATAGACGCCCCTCTCCAGCATCGCATGGAAGAACCTGGCGTATCGAGCCGTATCGCTGGTTTTCGCTTTCTGGAAATCTGTCACCGGCGCGGATGTGAAGAAGACCGTGAACATGGAACCAATGCTGTTGATCTGGACGGGAATGCCGGCCCTTTCAGCGGCGTCGAGCAATCCGGATGTGAGTTCCGCCGTCATGCGTTCAAGTTTCGTATAAGTTCCCGGCTTCTTCAGAGTTTTGAGCATGGCGATCCCGGCGGACACGGCAAGGGGATTCCCGGACAGTGTCCCGGCCTGATAGACCGGTCCCTCCGGGGCCACCCACTTCATTATTTCCCGGTTGCCTCCATACGCGCCTACAGGGAGTCCGCCGCCTATTATTTTCCCAAGGCAAGTCAGGTCGGGTTTGACATTCAACAGTTCCTGAGCCCCTCCGTAAGACAGGCGGAATCCGCTGATCACCTCATCGAATATCAGCAGAGCTCCGTGCTCGCGGGAAAGCTTGCGCAATCGCTGCAAAAAGCCTTTTGCGGGGACGACGGTGCCCATATTTCCGGCGACAGGTTCGACAATGATGGCGGCCACCTCCGCGCGGTTCAGCTCGAGCACCTGCTGGACGGTCTCGATATCGTTGTACGGGACGGAGATAGTGGATCCGCACTCCTGGGGCGGAACCCCTGCGCTGTCCGGTAATCCGAGGGTGGCAACCCCGGAACCAGCCTTTACCAGCAGGCTGTCCACGTGGCCGTGGTAGCAGCCGTCGAACTTGAGGATCTTGTTCCGGCCGGTAAAAGCCCGGGCCAGGCGAATGGCGCTCATCGTAGCCTCCGTCCCGGAGTTCACCAGCCGCACCTTTTCAATCGAAGGGACTGCTTCCGTGATCATTTCAGCGAGCACCACTTCATTTTCGGTCGTGGCACCAAAGCTGGTGCCCAGAGAAATCTGGTTTCGCAATGCAGCCTGGACAGGAGCCGGACAATGCCCCAGAATAAGCGGCCCCCAAGATCCCAAGTAGTCGATGTAGGAATTGCCGTCCACATCCACCACCCGGCTGCCTTTGCCGGCTTTGATGAATCGGGGATCGCCTCCAACGCTGCGAAATGCGCGGACCGGGCTGTTTACGCCTCCGGGGATCAGTTTCTGAGCTCGTGCAAATAGGGTCTTCGAACGTTTATTCACAGGATTTGCTCCAAATCGGGAAATATATGCGTCGCGGCTGCATGGAAATACTTGCCTCTTGCGACCACTACCGGATTTCATTCAAAATCTTTGCCGCTTCCTTTGAAAAATACGTGAGGATGATGTCGGCGCCGGCCCGCCGGATCCCGACCAGGGATTCCATCATAACTCTCGGGAGATCCAGCCACCCCATCTGGCCTGCGGCCATCAATGCCGAATATTCGCCGCTCACCTGGTAGGCCGCGAGGGGATGCGGGTAGCGATCCCGCAGCATGCGGATTATGTCCAGATAGGGTCCGGCCGGCTTCACCATCAAAATGTCGGCGCCCTCTTCTATATCCAGCTCAACTTCTCTTAATGCTTCCAGTGCATTCGCCGGATCCATTTGATGACTTCGGCGGTCGCCGAAGGCCGGCGCCGAATCCGCGGCTTCACGAAACGGCCCGTAGAAACCGGATGCATATTTGACCGCATAGGAAAGTATCGGAGTGTTTTTAAAGTTATTTTCATCCAGAAGCCTGCGAATGGCGCCGACTCTTCCGTCAAACATATCGGAGGGGGCGACGATGTCCGCTCCGGCCCGGGCTTGAGAAAGCGCAGTTCGTGCAATCAGCTCCAGGCTTTCATCATTTAGAATCTCCTCGTTCGAAACCAGCCCGCAATGACCATGGGACGTGTATTCGCACAGGCAGACATCCGGGATCAGCAGAATGCCCGGCCCTTCCCTCTT
>CAZLHW010000068.1:8885-11817 GCA_964559085.1 uncultured Acidobacteriota bacterium
AGCAGATCGATGGACCAGTGGTAATTGCCGGGCATCGAGGAGATTTCCTTTTTAATGCCTTCCCCCGGACAGACAAACATGGGATAGACGAACTGCTCGGGCGAAAGACGCGTTTCGCGCACCATGCTTCGAAGATTCTCATTCATGCGAAGCCGCCTCGGACGTGTTATCGGAAAAGTCATCGTCGCCCCCTTTGCCCCAATCCGCCATGCGGGAAGGCTGTAAAAAGAGGGGATTATATCATAGGATGCGTGGACGATTTGAGATTCGAGATTCGAGATTAAGCCCGCCATTTCCTTCTCTTTCGCCCTTCCAGGCAGGTGCATCAAGCGAAGGAAAGCGCCCGCGCCACAGGCGCGGCGATGCAAGCCCTCCCAAGGAACTCCTGGGAGCGCGGCCGTCTCGGCCGCAAAAAAGCCGGCGGGACTCCGGCGCCAAAACTTTCCCCTTACCCGCATAGATCCCCCTCCCTCTGCAATCTCGAATCTCGAATCTCGAATCATTTTGTGGTAGAAGTGGAAAAATGCCGGCCGGCAAGTTTTCAAACAGATTGCATCCGTTGGAGGTTCGGGTTCTGAAGACGATTCAGAGCCACGGTATGCTTGCGGCCGGAGAGCATGCTCTTGTCGCGGTTTCCGGCGGGGCGGATTCTGTAGCCCTGCTGCTGTGCCTGCACCGTCTTGCATCCCGGCTTGATATTGCTTTGACCGTCGCTCATTTGAACCACGGCATTCGAGGACCGGAGGCCGATGCCGATGAAGACTTCGTGCGCCGGTTGAGCGGGGAACTGCGGCTTCAGTTCTTCTCTGAAGCGATGGATGTGAAACGGGAGGCCAAGGAAGCCGGCCGCAATCTCGAGGAGCTCGCGCGGCAAATGCGCTACGATTTTCTGAACCGCATCGCGGATACAATCGGCGCTCAAAAGATCGCGGTCGGGCACACGCTGAATGATCAGGCGGAGACAATGCTGTTCCGCCTTATTCGCGGAAGCGGCCTCGAGGGTCTTTCCGGCATCCATCCAGTCATCGATGGGCGCGTGATCCGGCCTGTGCTGGAATGTTCGCTCTATTCCATCCTCGAATATCTGAAACAGAAAGCGATGGACTATAGAGAGGATTCTACAAACCGGGACGTACAGTACGCCCGCAACCGCATCCGGCTGGAACTCCTCCCGTATCTTGCGGAACACTTCAATCCCCGGATAATCTCTACGCTTGCCCGCGAGTCATTCCTGTTTGGAGAAGCGTGGTCTTTTATTGATGCGGAGGCAGAACGCGCCTTTGACGGCCTTGAAAATGAACGCAAGGACGGGCTGGCGCTTCGTCTGTCCGGCCTTCTGGAACTGCCCCCGGTGATTCAGAAAGAAGTGCTGCGGCGGGCCATCAGGAAATGCCTCGGCTCTCTCCGCGGCATCACTTCGCGGCATATCGACAGCGTGCTTTCGCTTTGCAGCGCCGGATCCAGCGGCGACCGGATCCGGCTGCCTCGCGGGAGCTCGGCGATCCGGCAGTACGAGGATCTGCTCTTGATGGGGCAGGCCCCTCGGCAAGCTCTCCCCTTTGCACACGTGCTTCCTGTTCCCGGCACGTGCCGTATCGCTGAAATTGGAGCGCTGTTTCGCGCGTCCATTGTTAATACGCCTGACCGCACGACCATGAGGAAGGACCGCGGCAGGCGGGCATACCTGGAATTGTCCATGTTGCCCGCGGAACTCAAAATTCGGTCGCGCAAACCGGGAGACCGCTACGGAGGTCCGGGACGCCGAAAGGTAAAAAAAATGCTGATTGACGGCAAAATACCGTCGATGCAGCGTCCGAGCCTTCCGATGGTTGAGGCCGCGAACAGCGTGATCTGGATCCCCGGCTTCCGGCCCGCTCGCACATGGGAAGCCCGCGCTGAGTCGCAAGCCTGTGTCCTTCTGGAGATTATGGTTCCGGATCAGAATTCCGCATCCTGAGTACTGCATCTCGTGCGCCGAATCTTATATTGGCTCCAAATTTCAGAGATTATAGGTAATTGCAGGATGGCTCTGGTATAATTGCGGTTGCGGACTTCGTAAGGTGCGTCCCGATTCAGGTCGATGAAGAAGGCGACGGCAAGGTCCGAATTGGAGGTTGTCGCTTTGAGCACCAATCTGAAGAACATCCTGGTATGGTTGGCGGTGGTAGTATCGCTGGTACTGCTTTGGCAGCTTTTTTACAGCATTCGCGACGTCAACATCGAAGAGAAAGATTTCAGCACCTTCTACCAGGAAATGGCGGCCAAGCGTATACGGTCCGTTAAAATCATGGGAGAAGATATTGAGGGAGAGGATACCGGCGGCAAAAAGTTCAAGACCACAGTTTCCCCCGAAGCCATCGGAGATCTCACCAAAGACCTTCGCCAAAATGGAGTTGCCATTAGATTTGAGAAATCCTCCAACTCCTCCCTCATGTATGTCTTCTTGTCGTCCTGGCTTCCGTTCATCCTTCTCTTCGCGTTTTGGATTTTCATGATCCGGCAGATGCAGAGCGGCGGCAACAAAGCCCTGTCATTCGGAAAAAGCAGGGCGCGTCTCCTGTCGGGCCAGCAGAAAAAGGTAACCTTTAAAGATGTTGCGGGAGTGGAAGAAGCCAAAGAGGAGCTGACCGAGATCATAGAATTCCTCAAGGAACCCCAGAAATTCCAAAAACTCGGAGGCCGCATCCCCAAGGGAGTCCTGTTGATGGGCCCCCCGGGCCCCGGGAAAACCCTGCTTGCGCGCGCCATCGCGGGGGAAGCGAATGTTCCTTTCTTTTCCATAAGCGGTTCCGATTTCGTGGAGATGTTTGTCGGAGTGGGCGCCAGCCGGGTGCGCGACCTGTTCGAACAGGGCAAGAAAAACGCGCCCTGTATTATTTTCATCGACGAGATTGATGCCGTAGGACGCCATCGCGGCGCCGGCCTTGGCGGC
>CAZLHW010000069.1:0-11798 GCA_964559085.1 uncultured Acidobacteriota bacterium
CCGCTGTGGAGGAAGGTTGAGTCTCCGAGAACGGCGCGAATCTTCCCGACAGCTTCGTCTCCGAGCACCTTGGCGGCGCCATAGGCGCCGCCTACGCCTGCGCCCATGCAGGTCGACATATGCATTGCCGAAAGCGGGGGGGCCACGGACAGGGCGTAGCAGCCGATATCTCCGAAAACAAAAAGGCCGAGCTTCTTCAAAGCATAGAACAGCGGGCGATGCGCGCAGCCGGCGCATAGATTCGGGGGCCTCTTCGGCAATTCATCGGTATTGATCTTCGGCTTGGGCGGCTTGAAGCGCTTGCCCGTGACGACCTTTGAGAGGGATTCCTCTATAATGGAGGGCGTGAGCTCTCCGATCGCCGGGATACGATCTTTGCCGTGGCGGATTTTAAATCCCATTGCTTTGATTTCGGTTTCCAAAAAGGGATCGAGCTCTTCCACAAGGATCACCTTTTTAACCTTTTGGCAGAACTCGGCGATCCGCTTTCTGGGCAGCGGCCAGACCATGCCAAGCTTCAGAAAGGAATATTGGGGAAAGACCTCTTTGGTATAGAGGTAGGCAACGCCCGAAGTAATGAAACCGATCGAAGGGTCGTTAATTTCCATGACGGTGCCGGGAAACTCTTCATCGGCATAGGCGGCAAGCTTGTTCATGCGCTCTTCAACAAGAACCCTGCGGACGCGGGCATACATGGGCACCATGACCATTTTCGCGATGTCGTTTTTGCTGAGACCCTTTGCAATCGCGGACTCTTTTCTTTCTCCAAGCAGCACCGGGGAGTCGCAATGGGAAACCCGGGTTTCACTGCGAAGGAGGACAGGCGTGTCAAACCGTTCGCTGATATCAAACGCCATCCGGGTGAAGTCGCTGCACTCCTGGGCATCCGCAGGCTCGAGCATCGGCACTTTGCCGAAGCGCGTCCAGTGGCGGCTGTCCTGTTCGTTCTGGGAACTGTGCTGCCCCGGATCGTCCGATACTGCAACGACCATGCCCCCTTTGACGCCCGTATAGGAAATGGTCATAAAGGGATCTGCGGCTACGTTCAGTCCCACGTGCTTCATGCAGACCAGGGCCCGTCCCCCGGCCAGCGACGCGCCATGAGCGACCTCCATGGCCACTTTCTCGTTTGGGGACCACTCTGTGTAAACCTCCGGATATCTGGAAAGTTCGGCCAGAATTTCGCTGCTTGGGGTGCCCGGATAGGCGCACGCCACGGCGACGCCTGCCTCCCACGCTCCACGGGCAATCGCTTCATTTCCCTGCAGAATCCTCTTCATGCGTCCTCCTTCGAATAGCGCCTCATCTTAACACAAATATCCTCGCATCCATGAGCGCGCGCTGAAACAATTGACTGGCGGGTATTGTCCGATGCGATTCCTTCGCGTCCTTTGCGTCCTGGCGGTTAATGCGGCCTGACCGCAAAGACGCAAAAGACCCAAAGAAAAACTCAAATAGACACCGGCAGATCTTCTGCCGCAGGCAAATAGTACGGCGCGCCGGGCCTGCGGGGCGGTTTTCCCTAAATCCCTTATTGTTAACGTTCACGCTTCAAAATTATTGCCCTGTGGCGAGGGATGTGACACACTGCCTCGTTCAAACATCAACGCATACCTGGAGCGTGCTTTATGAGGAGATGGCTTCTGCTTGCTGTTGCCGTTTTTTGCATGTTCTCTATCGAAGGATGTCAGACAAAGAGAAAGGCGCAACCTTCCATGAAAACCACTATTTTCGGTAAACTCCCGGACGGGCGGGAGGTGCATCAATACACTCTTTCCAACGGCTCGGGGCTTACGGCGCAGATCATCGACTACGGCGCGACTATTACGTCCCTTACTGTCCCAGATCGGAATGGGAAGCTTGCGGATATTGTCCTGGGGTACGACACGCTGGAGGGATACCTGAACGGCACTGCCTATATTGGAGCCGTGGTCGGGCGCTACGGCAACCGTATAGGCAAAGGCCAATTCGAGCTGGACGGGAAGCGGTACCAGTTGACGATCAACGATGGCGAGAATCATCTTCACGGCGGGAAAGCCGGATTCGACAAAGTTCTATGGCAGGCGGACGCTTCCGCCAACCCTTCTGAGAATTCGTTGCAGCTTCAGTATGTGAGTCCGGACGGAGAAGAGGGGTATCCGGGAACCGTGACTTTAAAAGTTACGTATACGCTGACCGACAAGAATGAGCTGCGCATTGACTATGAAGGGACCACCGATAAACCCACGATCCTGAACCCGACGCAGCATTCCTACTTCAATCTTTCCGGTGAGTTTACCAATACCATTCTCGACCATCTGCTGATGATTGAAGCGGACGGAATCACTCCCGTGGATAAGGGCCTCATCCCCACGGGCGAGATCCTGAATGTTGCGAATACACCGATGGATTTCCGGACCCCGATGGCGATCGGCGCTCATATCAATGATAAAAACGAACAGCTTGAATTCGGCAGAGGCTACGACCATAACTGGGTTCTTAGAGGAGAAGCGGGGAAAGTGCGCAAGGTTGCGGAACTGTATGATGCAACCAGCGGACGCCTGATGTCGGTTTTCACCGATCAGCCGGGACTTCAGTTCTATTCCGGCAACTTCCTTGACGGGAGCGCAAAGGGAAAGAACGGGGTTGCCTACCGTCAACGTTGTGCGCTTTGTTTGGATACGCCGGCCCTCCCGGATACGCCGAATAAGCCGCAGTTCCCCTCGGCGACGCTGCGGCCGGGACAGACCTATCGGCAGACTACCATTTATCAGTTTTCGACCCAATAGCAAGTAGAGGAGACCATTACATGAGTGTGCTGCATTCAGTGGACTGGATTGTGATCCTTGCCTATTTCGGCTTGATTGCGGGAATTGTTGTATGGGTTGCCAAAAAGCAGAAAAAAACGTCTGACGGCTATTTCCTTGCAGGAAGAGAACTGGGATGGTTTGTCATCGGCGCATCCATCTTTGCCTCAAACATCGGCTCGGAGCATCTCGTGGGGTTGGCGGCCTCCGGCGCGACGGACGGGGTGGCGATGGCGCACTACGAACTCCATGCATGGTGCCTTCTCGTGCTGGCCTGGGTAATGGTTCCGTTCTACATGCGATCGAAGGTCTTCACGATGCCGGAGTTTCTCGAAAAGAGGTTCTCGCCGACGGCGCGCACCGTCCTTTCGGTCATTTCCCTGGTTGCCTACGTCCTTACAAAAATTGCCGTGGGCATTTTCGCCGGAGGCATTGTCTTCTCCGTGTTGATGCCGGAAATCAACCTGTGGGGATTGGACAGCTTCTGGATCGGATCCTTCCTTGTTGTGGTCATCACGGGGCTGTACACGATTGTCGGGGGTATGCGGGCCGTCGCTTATACCGAGGCCGTTCAGACGATTGTGCTCATCATCGGTTCGGCGCTGGTGACAATCTTTGGCCTTCAGGCGCTTGGCGGATGGGCCGAATTGAGAAGCATTGTTCCGTCGGACATGTTCAATTTATGGAAACCCATGGTCCCCTACGGGCTCCAGAGCACCTGGGCCCCCGTGCGCGATGCGCACCAGATGGCCTGGTATTTCAACGACAACTATCCATGGCTGGGCATGTTGATCTGTGCGCCCGTGATCGGTCTCTGGTACTGGTGTACGGACCAATATATTGTCCAGCGCGCGCTGACCGCCCCAAATGAGACCGAAGCACGCCGCGGATCCATTGCTGCGGCATTTTTCAAGCTTCTTCCGGTGTTCATTTTTATTATCCCCGGCATCATCTGCTACGCGCTGGCGCTATCGGGCAAGGTGCCCGGGTTTCAGAATCTTCTGATCGGAGCCGACGGCAACATTATCCGCGACAATGCGCAGCAGGCTTTCCCGCTGATGGTGGCGCATGTGCTGCCCATAGGAATTCGCGGCATCGTGGTTGCCGGATTGCTGGCGGCCCTGATGAGTTCGCTGGCCGGCGCTTTCAATGCCAGCGCGACGCTGTTTACCATTGACTTCTACGGCCGCCTGCATCGCAGCATTTCCCAGGAAAAACTGGTCTGGGTCGGCCGCGTGGCCACCGCCGTGATGGTTCTGATCGGCATCTGCTGGATTCCGGTGATTCGCGGCGGGCGCGGTCTCTACGATTATCTGCAGGGCATTCAGGGCTACCTGGCGCCGCCGATCTTCGTCGTCTTTTTCCTGGGCGTTTTCTTCAAGAGGATGAACGCCAAGGGTTGCCTGTGGGCTCTTATCGTCGGTTTTCTGATGGGCATTGGCCGACTGGCGGTGGATACTCCGGTCAAGATGATCCAGGGATTACAATACGAGTCCGGATCGTTTCTGTGGATTGTAAATAACATCTTTTTCCAGTACTACAGCGTGCTGATCCTTCTGGTGTCCGCGACAGTCATGGTTGTGGTCAGTCTTATGACGGCGGAACCTGAATATGCAAAAATCGCCGGTTTAACTTACGCTACGAGAACCGAAGAGGATAAACGCATTTCCAGGAACAGCTGGAAGGCGATTGACGTCATTCTGTCCGCCGTAGTAGTGATCCTCATCCTGGCGGCTTATCTGTATTTTGTCGGTTAGAGGCAGGTGCACGATGTCTCGTTATGCGATCGGTCTTGATTTCGGCACAAACTCCTGCCGTTCTCTGATTGTCGATGTGAACAACGGCAGAGAGCTGGCCAGCCACGTGTTTGCATATCCGTCGGGTAAAGACGGTGTAATCATCGACGCCTCGGATCCAAATCTCGCAAGGCAGAATCCTGCGGATTATATCCTCGGCATCGAGGCCGCAGTCCAAGGCGCCATCCGGAAGAGCAAGGAGGTCGATCCCTCTTTCGATCCCTCCAATATCCTTGGCATCGGAGTGGACACTACCGGAAGCAGTCCGATGCCGGTGGATGCGAACGGACAGGCGCTTTGCTTCCAGGAACGTTTCAAAGACAACCCCGCCGCCATGGTCTGGCTCTGGAAGGATCATACGAGTTACAGAGAAGCTCAACAGATAACACAGCTGGCATCGGAAATCCGCCCGCATTACCTGAAGAAAATCGGCGGCGCGTATTCCTCCGAGTGGTGGTGGAGCAAAATCCTTCACTGCAAAAGCACGGCAAGGGACGTCTACGATGCGGCTTTCAGCTGGGTTGAAATCTGTGACTGGATTCCTGCGGTTCTGACGGGAGACCCGGCTCCACAGAGAATCAGGCGCAGCGTCTGCGCCGCCGGACATAAGGCGATTTTCAATCCGGCGTGGCAGGGATTGCCGGACGCTGAATTCCTGGAAAAGCTTTCCCCGGGACTTGGGCTTTTGCGCCCGCGCCTGTACGACAAAGCCTATACTGCAGAGAATCGCGCCGGAACGCTCTCTCCGGAGTGGGCGCGAAAACTTGGACTCTCTCCTTCCGTGGCCGTTGCTGTGGGAGCCTTTGACGCCCATATGGGCGCGGTCGGCGCAGGCATTGCCCCGGGGACCTTGGTGAAGATCATCGGCACGAGCACCTGCGATATCCTGATTCATCCGCATACGGAAGCCTTGCAGGATATCCCCGGAGTTTGCGGCATTGTCGATGGCTCGGTCATGGATGGATACTACGGAATTGAAGCCGGGCAGTCGGGCGTAGGCGACATTTTCCTGTGGTTCATCAATACCCTTGTTTCCGATCGGTATGGAAAGACGCCGGAGGAGCAGTTCGCAAAACTTGAGCAAGCTGCGGCCGCTTTGAGACCCGGGGAAAGCGGACTGCTCGCCCTGGATTGGAATAACGGCAATCGCACCATCCTTGTGGATGCCCGGCTTACGGGTTTGCTTGTCGGGCAGACGCTGCACACGCAGCCTCATGAGATCTATCGCGCGCTGCTGGAGGCAACCGGCTTCGGCGCGCTTGTCATCATTGATCGTATTGAGGAATACGGAGTGCCGATTAAGGACGTGGTCAATTGCGGCGGGCTTGCCTTCAAGAATGCGCTGTTGATGCAGATCTATGCGGATATCACCGGGCGTACCATGAAAATATCCGGGAGCGAACAGACTCCGGCCCTCGGGGCGGCCGTGTTTGCGGCCGTGGCGGCCGGCAAAGAAGCGGGCGGTCATGCTTCGGTTGCGGCCGCTCAAAGGGCCATGGTCGGAATGGGGAGAGAGTATACTCCGATTCCGGAAAACCATCAGGTCTACCGGAAGCTTTACTCGCTGTATCGCCGCTTGCATGACGCCTTTGGGACGCAACAGGGTTCGGGTTCTCTCTATTCGGTGATGAAAGAGCTGCTGGATATCCGGGACAATATGCGGAGATGCCTCTGATGCTCGACCAGCTGAAAAAAGCGGTGTTCCAGGCAAACGTGGACTTGGTGCGCCATGGGCTCGTCACGCTTACATGGGGCAATGTGAGCGGCATCGACAGGGCTACCGGCTATGCGGTCATTAAACCCAGCGGCGTCGAATACGAACGCATGACCGCCGAGGATATGGTCGTGGTTGACGGCGGCGGGAATGTCGTGGAAGGCAGACTCCGGCCTTCATCGGATACGCCGACGCATTTGGAAATATATAAAGCCTTCCCCTCGGTCGGAGGTATTGTTCACACCCACAGTGTTTACGCAACGATGTTTGCGCAGGCGTGCCGTGAGATCCCGTGCCTCGGCACCACGCACGCGGACCATTTCAACGGCGCGATTCCGGTGACACGTTTTTTGACCGAAGAAGAAGTTCAAAAAGGGTACGAACGCGAGACGGGAAAGATTATTGTGGAACGCTTTGCCGGACTGGATCCGTCCGGCATGCCGGGAGTTCTTGTTGCCGGACATGCCCCGTTCGTCTGGGGAAGAGATGCTGCGGACGCTGTGCAAAACAGCCTGATCCTGGAGAGGGTCGCGCAGATGGCTTTGGGATCTCTGCAGTTGAACCCGGCGATCGGCGCGCTGCCCCTGCATATTCAGGAGAAGCATTATCAAAGAAAACACGGGCCGAATGCCTATTACGGCCAAAAACAATCATGAGGATGGAACTGTGATGCAAAACATACCCGTAGTCAAACTCGGTATTGTAGCCGTGAGCCGCGACTGCTTCCCGATTGAGCTTTCTCATAAACGCCGAAACGCCGTCGTCGCCGCGTGCAAAGAGCAGAACGTGCCGGTAATAGAAATCGAAACCATCGTTGAGAATGAAGGCCATGCGCTCAAGGCTCTGGAGGAGGCGAAAGCGAAAGGCGTGAATGCCCTGGCGGTATACCTCGGAAATTTCGGCCCGGAAGGCCCCACCACCCTGATGGCGCAAAGATTCCCTGGCCCGGTCATGTTTGTCGCCGCGGCGGAGGATACCGGCAAAGATCTGATGAACGGCCGGGGTGATGCCTATTGCGGATTGCTGAGCGCTTCCTACAATATCGGATTGCGCCGGCTCCGACCCCATATCCCGGAATACCCCGTCGGAGACGATAAAGATGTTGCGGCGATGCTGGCCGACTTCATTCCCGTGGCGCGCATTGTAATCGGCGTGCGCAACCTGAAAATCATTTCTTTCGGACCGCGGCCGTTTGATTTTCTGACCTGTCATGCGCCGATTCAGCCTTTGTTCGATCTCGGCGTGGAGATCATGGAGAACAGCGAACTGGATCTCTTCGACCTGGTTCAGGCGGAGAAGAACAGCGTCGAGGTAAAGCGCATCGCCGAAGAAATCATCGTTGAACTGGGCAAAGGAAATACTTACCCGGATTTGAACGGAAAACTGGCGCAATATGAAGCTGCCCTTGAGAAATTCATGAAGGCCCATGTAGGGGCTTCCCAATACGTGGCCTTCGCCAATAAATGCTGGCCGGCCTTCGAGAAATTCTTCGGACACGTTCCGTGCTATATCAACTCGAGACTTGCCGCAAGGGGAATACCGGTCGCCTGCGAAGCGGACATCTATGGAGCTTTGAGCGAGTATATGGTCATCTGCGCCACAGAGCTGCCTCCGGCCATCCTGGATATCAACAATTCTGTCCCCAAAGACATGTATGCAGTCTGCAAGGAAATAATCGGCGGCTATGCGCTCAGCGATCTTTGGATGGGCTTCCATTGCGGCAACACTTCCTCCGGATGCCTGATGCAGCCGTCGATGCAGTATCAGCTCATCATGCATCGTCTGATGGAGCCGGATCGCAATCCGGACATTACGAGGGGAACCCTGGAGGGGCGGATCAAAGCGGGGCCTGTTTCCATTTTCCGTATTCAGTCGACTTCGGAATCCCGCATCCAGGCTTACGTGGCAAACGGAGAAGTGCTGGATATCAATCCCCGGTCCTTCGGTTCCATCGGCGTATTTGCCATTGAGGAGATGGGCCGCTTTTACCGCCACGTTCTCATCGAGAAGAGATTCCCGCACCACACCGCCATAGCCTTTAAGCATGCCGGCAAGAGTCTTTTTGCCGCTTGCAGGATGCTGGGCATCCAGGACCTGTACTTTAATTATCCCAGGACGATCTATTACCCGACAGAAAATCCATTCTAGCGGGCTGGAACATTTGATTGCCGATACATGCCGGTTGCGATTCTTCGCGTTCTTTGAACCTTGGCGGTTAAGCCGAATAAACCGCTGAAACGCAAAGAACGCGAAGGAGGATTCAAAGAAGCGCCGGAGGACCTTTCAATAACAGGGCGATTATGCGCAGAATTGAAGTGCCGGGCTACATCCTGGGATTTGGATTTTTTCAACGCGAAGAAAGGAATGCCTGAAGCAAAAATCGTCGCCCTGTACAATGCGGAATTTGAGCGCGCACTGGATCCTGAGGAAATCGTGCGCGTCAAGCACGAATATTTCAGGACGCACGCATCCGAATTCAAGCCCATAGTTCCAGTCGTGGATGTCGCCAGGCGCTACCGCGGCATTCTTCCCATGGCCGTGGTTTCCGGAGGGGTCCGGGAGATTGTGGAGCTGGAGCTGGGCGCGCTGCATATCAGGGCTTACTTCGAAGTCGTACTGACGGCGGATGATGCGATCACGCCCAAGCCCGCCCCCGATCTTTTCTTGGAAGCCGCAAAAAGAATCGGGATAGCCCCGGACCTATGCCAGGCATTCGAAGACGGCGACCTGGGGTTGGAAGCAGCCCGACTGGCCGGCATGCTGGCAACCGATATTCGTTTATTTTAAGGCCGGGGTGGATGCTTCGGCCGGCAGGCAAATTTCAAATGTGCTGCCTTTTCCGGGTTCGCTCTGGAGGTCGATGGTCCCGCCCAGCATCTGAACAAAACGCTGCGTTATCGCTAAGCCCAATCCGGTTCCGCCGTATTTCCGGCTTGTGGAATCATCAACCTGCGAAAAGGGTTGGAACAACTTTTTCTGGTCTTCGTGTCTGATTCCGATACCCGTATCGCTGACCTGGAATCGAAGCCACTCGGCGCCGTTTCGGGCTATGCGGGCGGCGCTCAGGCGCACGTGTCCGTTTTGCGTAAACTTTCCCGAGTTGCCGAGCAGGTTCAGCAGAATCTGCTTCAGCTTCATGGAATCGCTCGTCATACTCCCCAGGTCTTCGGGGTGATCAAAATCCAGCATGTTCCCGTTTTTCTCCACTTGTTCGCAGACCGTGTCATAAACCTCCCGGAGAATGTCTCCGACGTCAAAGGTTTCGATGAAGATTTCCATTTTGCCTGCTTCTATTTTGGATATGTCGAGAACGTCGTTGATCAGGGCAAGCAAATGTCTGGCTGAGGTGTGAATCCTGTCGAGGTCGGCGATGTGTTCGACTTCATTCGTTTCTGCGGCCTCTTCTTTGATCAGTTCACAGTACCCGATGATGGCGTTTAGCGGAGTTCGGAACTCATGGCTCATTTTCGCAAGGAACTCGCTTTTGGCTCTGTTCGCCTGCTCTGCTTTTTGAATCGCCGCGTTCAGCTGGGCGTTCATTGCGGTGACCTCAGCGCTTTGAAGCGCCAGCTTGCGACTGTGGCGGCGCAGCGCTTCGTCTCTGCTCTGGATCTGCTCCAGCATGGCGTTAAATCCGTCTATAAGATCGCCGACTTCATCGCTGCCGGCTTTGACCGCGCGGATGCTGTAATTTTTTTCATTGGAAATGGATTTTACGGTTTGCGCAAGGTCCAGCACCGGTTTCGATACAAGCGTCTGAAGCTTCGAAGCCAGAAAATAGGTAAACAGCAGCATTACTCCTGCAATAAGGGCAATAATGAGAAGGATGCGGTTAAAGAGCGATTGAAGCGATGCGAGGCCCATACGAAGAAAGATGCTTCCCACATACTCGTTGTCCAGGATGATGTTGCGGACGACAACCAGGGCATTTTCCTCGAAGTAGGCGTCCTCGGGTTGAGGCTGCGAAGGGATATGCGGAGGGCCGCCTGTATCGCGGCTGTAAACTGCAAGCCGGGTGCCGTCCTTTTCCCAGAGGGCCGCATCCAGGACCCTGGGATCGGAAGCGAGTGCCAGGATGATTTCATGCGCCGAAGAGGCGTCTTTGAAGAGCAGCGCGGCGGTGGCGTTGTCTCCGATAGCCTGAGCCAAGCCGATGGCGTCATATTCCAGAGAATCCCGCAGAGAATTCCTGGACAGCCAGAGAAACGCAAAGGAAGACAGAAGGAGAGCAAGAGCCGTCGAGAAGAGGATAATGGTTTTGATCTTGCTGCTCAGGGAGAAATCACGAATGAAACTCATTCTATTTTCCCCTCCCGGAGTAGCCGCCTGCGGCTCCCCGCGCCAGCCGCAGAAGCTTGGAACTGATTTTCAGCCCGGACTGTTCCGCGCCTGCGCTGTTCACCTCGAATTGAACTTTCCCCCCTTCAATAAAGAGGTTCAGAATGCCCTTGTCCTGAGACCTGTCCTCCGTTTCTGTTATGGTAAGCACCGGGCTGTGCTGCACGCTTTCGGCAATTTTCCGGAATCGTTTCTGTTCCGATGAACTGACATAGGCAATATGAAAGCCGCGAAGATCAGCCGGCCATTTCAAATTCTGGATCCGGATGGCGCGCTCCTGAATCATTTTGTCTTTAACGGCTTTCTCCAGAAGCGTTCCGAATTCAACGTCTCCGATTATTCCGATAGTGAGGGGAGAATTATTTAAACGGAATGCGTTTTCAGGCCATTCGACGAATTTGGCAAAATTGTAAACGTAGGCGGCTTTGACCTCGTATTCCGAAAGGGCTCGTTCCATAACGGCCGTGTTTGCTGCAATCCCGGGAGTCCCGAGGATCATAATCAATGCCGCGGGCAGAAAAATGCCGATCGCGCAGATGCTTCTGCGGCGTTGCCTGTGCCTTGTTACCTCGACTGCAGCCTTCAAACTCTTCCTTCCATTCGGCCGGGGCCTTGGTTGCCGCCGGCATCGCTGTTGTTCAGGGAACGGTTCACTGTCAGCGGATCGGGAATGTGTATCCCAGAGTCATCCTGAACGATCTCCCATCCTGCAACAGTGTGTCCGATACATGCTCGGAGCCGCCCGGATGGTAATAGCGCCTGTTCAACAGATTGAAAACACTGGCCGAAAGATCCAGATTCGGGAGCAGTTTTCTGCAGGCGAGCGTCAGGTTCGCCAGCAGAAAGCCGCCCGTATGCTTTCCGGCATTCGTTTTTCTGGAGCTCAAATAGCGCATTTCCAGGCCGACGCCTCCGCGCATTGCAAACAAGGGTTTAAACAGATGGAATTGCGCGATATGCTGCGGCGAATTTTTCATGGGCGCTTTGCCGGGATGCGACACGGCTCGCTGCAGTGCATAAGAGATTCGGCCGTCGAATCCGCCCACACCCTTGCCTTCCAATTCCAATTCAATACCCTGGGCATGAACATTACCCATGTTTTTAAAAACTAGGTTCTTCTGGCTTTTAAGTGGGTGCCCCCTACATGTTGTGGTTGGGCACCGG
>CAZLHW010000070.1:0-2954 GCA_964559085.1 uncultured Acidobacteriota bacterium
GTCCATGTTCCCAAATTCGGCACCCTCATCATTGAATCGAACATGGACGGGGTTGAAGTCTACCTGGACGGGAAATCGGTTGGGACTGTTCATAAAAATCAGCCGCTGCGGCTCCCCGGTCTTGTGCCGGGAACGCACACCATTCAGGGGGTGAAAATGGGGTACGAGCCGGACGGTCCCCGTGACGAAATGGTGTACCCGGGCCAGGAGAAGACGGTCAGCATAAAGATACTTATACTGCGGAGACGCAATAAGGCCGCGGTGGAAGCATTTGAAAAGGGGCTCGAGGCCTACACCAAAGGCTATGAAGAAAATTACCGAAAGGCCGCCGAAAGCTTCGAGAAAGCGCTGAAACTGGATCCGGCATACAGCCAGGCGGCCCTCTATCTCGGGCGGGCTTATAATGCGCTGTTTGAGGAACAGAAGGCGGAGCAGGCATTCCGCAAAGCCATCGAGATCGATCCGGATTATCTGGAGGCTCGATCGAGCTTTGCGGGCATGCTGTTGGATATCGGCGGAACGGACGAAGCGATCCGCCAGTTAACCGTCGTAGTGCAGCGCGATCCGAATGACGGCATGGCGCACTATCTGCTGGCACAGGCCTTGCGCACCAAGGATCAATTCGCGCAGTCGATCGAGGCTGCAAACAGAGCTATTGAGCTGACCCCCAATAATCCGGAGCCCCATTTTTGGCTGGCGGAGAGCCTTCGGCTGAGCGGCGCTTACGAAAAAGCCGCCGCCGCATACACGGAGTATCTGCGCCTCAGCGATTTCGACAGCAAGCTGGCAGGGAAGATGAACTACTATGTGCTTGGATTTCTCGCCGGTTTCGGCAAAAAAAAGCGCGCTTCTCAGCAGGACATCTGGAAAGATCTGCGCAGCCTTGCTTATTTCGGGATATGCGACTGCCAGCGCAAACTGTCGAACTATGACGCCGCGATTTCAAATTGCCAGCGAGCGCTCAATTATGATCCCGAAGATCCGTACATCCACTATGCGCTCGGCCTGATTTATGCGCGCAAAGCGCAGGCCACCGGCAGTATTGAATCCCTCCCCGCCGCACGGCAGCACTTCGCAACCATGTTGAAAATCAACAGCGATATGGCGGAAGCCGAATACGCGCGTAAAAACATTGCCAACATCGATGCGGCACTCAAGAAGAATTAAAGGTTTTTACAGATCCCCGCTGATCTGCATTTTGGACCCGTGGGATCCGCGGTTACTCTTCCGGGGTTTTTGCGCAGCGGAAACCGATATCGGGTGCGCGGAAACGGGCCGGAACGGCGCTCCATTCAAAGGAGGCATTCTCGATCAGAGGGATATCGAAAGCGCCGCCATGAATGGTGTACCACGGTTCGTCGGCTGAAGGGGGAGGCGTCATCAGCTTTGCAAACGCATGAAGCGCGCCCCCGCTCGGGGTAATAAGTTCATCCACGAATTCCCACGCGTTTCCCGCCATCTGAAGCAGGCCGAACGGGCTGGCGCCCTTATCGAAAGAGCGCACCGGCATGAGCGAGCGGACGGCGAGAGTGGCGTTGTCCGCTACATTCGCGAGGGAAGCGTCCTTCGCATTTCCCCAAGGATAAGGACGGCCGTCCGTGCCCTGCGCGGCAAATACCCACTCCGCTTTTGTGGGAAGCCGTTTGCCGGCCCATTTGGCAAATTCCTTTGCATCCACAATCGTGATGTTGACGACAGGGAGATCGGGCTTGTCCGGATCAAATCCCGGCGGCAGCGGCCGCTGCCGCTCCGAACAGAACCGCCCGTAGGCTTCGTTGGTGACCTCGGTTCTATCCATATAAAAGGCGGGCAAAGTACCGCCCCGGATCAGAACCATGTCTCCCGTCGGCGTGCTCAATGTGGCGCTCCATTCTTTTCTTGGAGGCGGAGACTCTTCCGTCTTCTTCGGACGCAACGCAAAAAAGACGGCCACTGCAATTGCCGCAACCGCGATTACCATCGCGACCGCAATAAAGCTCCCCCGCTTCTTTGAGGGCCCGGAGATCGATCCCGGCGTCTTTTGAGGCTGCAACGCCCGTTCGAGTTCGCGCTGAACAGCGTTCATGTTTTGCGGCCGCTCGGCGGCCGCCTTGGCGACGCAGCGCGCGATCAGGTAGACGACGCTTTCGGGGCACTGCGCCTGTCGAAGCGGCGTCAAATCGACCGGTTCGTTCAGTATCTTATAAAAAAGCTGTTCCACCGAATTCCCCTCGATCGGTTTCTTCCCGGTGAACAGTTCGAAGAGAAGAATGCCGAAGGCGTAGATGTCGGCAAGGTGCGTGACATCGCGTCCCAGGACCTGTTCGGGCGCCATGTAATAGGGTGTTCCCATGGTCAAACCCGGCTGCGTCAAATTGAGATCCTGGGTCTTGGCGATTCCGAAATCGACCAGCTTGACGGCGCCGTTTTCGGAAATATGAATGTTTTCCGGCTTGATATCGCGGTGAATGATTCCGTGTTGATGGATGTAAGCCAGCGCTTTGGCAACCTGCACGGCCAGTTGAAGGCGGGCCGCCGTATCTCCCGCCCGCCCGTTTTTCAGGGCGCTGCGCAAATCTTCCCCGCGCAGGAATTCCATGACCATAAAAGGACGGCCTTCGTCCTCGCCGAAGTCGTAGACGCTCAGAATGTTCTCATGGGAAATGTTTCCGGCCGTCTGCGCTTCGCGAAGAAAGCGGGCTTTGGCATCGGAATCCGCGGCGGCCTCGGGAGTCAGGATTTTGACGGCGACGGTGCGCCCGATTACGGTATCCCGCGCTTTGTAAACGTGGGACATGCCGCCGCCTAGAAATTCCTCGAGTTCGTATTTTCCGATGCGTTTGGGATTTTCCATGTTGATCGCCGCCTTCCGGTGCCAATCCGAAGTATGAATCTACCACACAGGCCGGATTATTGGCTATTTGGGAATGGTTCCTTCAACAGCCATTCTCGATTTATTCGGCAGGGCTTCGGGG
>CAZLHW010000070.1:2964-6715 GCA_964559085.1 uncultured Acidobacteriota bacterium
ATAACAAATGTTTAAAAAAACAAACAAATGCCTTGACAAGATGGCAAATGGGAAACCATACTCCTGCCGAAACGCATCCCCCACCCAAGACGATGGCCTGGGGCGGAAAATCCGAGCGTCCCCTGTGTGCGAAGTTTCCGGCAAGGAAAACTGTGCCGGTTGCCCGCCATGGCGGATTCGGACCTCTGTATCCCGGGGCAGGCAGATGCGCGCAGCGCTGCATCGCTTCCCCTACTCCCCCCTTGGCGCTCGAAGACAACAAACCGTTTTGAATGAAGATGAGGGCAGGGTATGAAATTCTATTGTCTAGCAACCGCATTGCTGCTGGTTCTTGTTTTGCCGATCGGCGTTTTCGGCCAGTCCAGCAATGCCAGCCTGAGCGGTACCATCACGGATGCCTCCGGGGCCGTTATCCCCGAAGCGGTGGTTACCGCGACCAATACGGCTACCGGCGTCGTGAGCAAATCGGTCAGCAATAATGCCGGTATTTACAGCTTTCCTAGTCTGATCCCCGGCAAATATAAAGTCACTGTGGATATGGCGGGTTTCCAGTCGCAGCCTTTTACGGATGTGCAACTGGGGAATGCCGCGCAGATTCGCTTGAATTGCAAACTGCAGCTGGCCGGCCTTCAGCAGGCCGTCGAGGGCAGCGTTGCCGCAGAACGGTTGATTCTGGACTCAAGCTCTTCTACGGGAGATGTTCTTGCGCAGGAGGCCGTCCAAGAACTGCCTCAGGTGAATAACAATGCTCTGGACATGGTTCGCGTGCTGTCGGGCTATGTTCCAACCGCCACCAATGCTGTTTTCAACGCAAACGACGCCACGGTAGGCGGTGTCAGCGTCGGCAACCTGAATCTGAAGCGAGACGGTGTGGACGTCAGCGACGTGCGCTATCCATCCGGCATCAAAGCTCCGACGCAAATCAATCCCGACCTGGTCGGCGAATTCCGCATGATCCTGTCTCCCGTGGACGCGGAAATGGGGCGCGGGAATGCCCAAGTTCAGGTTCTGACACGATCCGGAACCAACGAATATCACGGCAGCGTGGTGTGGGACGTCCAGAATTCGGCCATCGATTCCAATCAGTGGTACAACAACCGCTCCAATGTGACGCCGCCGTGGCGGAATCTCCATCAGTACACCATGAGTCTGGGCGGACCCATTCTCAAGAATAAAACATTCTTTTTCGCGCTGTTTAACGGCCAGATCGCGCGCCTGAGGGATGCCTACAATCCTTTGGTGTTGACGCCTTGCGCCCGCAAAGGCATCTTCCGGTATTTCGACAATTGGAATAACGGCCGCTATGGACTGGCGACGACCACGGCCGGACAGCCGACGAGGGCGGTCGTTGATTTTTCCGGCAAACCGGTTGTTCCGGCCACCAATCCGAACGGCACCCCTTTTACGGGCAGCCTGCGGTATGCCAGCGTATTCGGAACCCTGCTCAAAACGCCTCAAACCGATGACTGTTCCGATTTCAACCCGGATACCGATGTGGCGCCGGGAACGAACTGGGATCCTTACCGGACAGCCAAAGACAGGACGGGTTTTATTGATAAGTTTCTGTCGCTCATGCCCCAGGCGAACAACTACGACACGATTGGGGACGGCTTGAACACGGCCGGCGGACGCTGGATGCGCGGCACGCGCGGCGCCGACAACATGTACGGAATCGGCGAAGACAATCAGCGCAAACAGATCAATATCAAGATTGATCATGTCATCAATGCGCGTCACCGGTTGAACGGATCGTGGAGCTATGAATCCACGTGGGCCGACAACAACTTCAAGGTCTGGCCGAACGGCTTCGGCGGCAGGACCGAGCGGAGGCCTCAGGTGATCACAATCAATTACACCGCGACGTTGTCTCCGACTCTGCTCAACGAAGCCCGCTTCGGCGTCATGCGCACGGGCAACAACGGGTATTTCCCGCTTGAAAACCCCGAAACCGGCAAAGAACTTCTGGCGATGTTGCCGAAGGTTAACGATCTTCCGCTTGTCGTCAGCCCGGGCACCGGCAATGCCGCGTTTACGGTTGCATCGAGCAATTTCTTCGGCGGCCGCGGCGGACTTCTCGGATGGACCAACCGGGATTACAGTCCGCGGTGGACCTATGCCGACACTCTTACGTGGGTAAAAAACAAACACTCTTTCAAAGTCGGCGCCGAGCTCCGCTTCAACCGGACAAAGTCGACCGTCTACGGCACCAACTGGGGCATGAATGCCAATCCGTATGCCGTGGGGGGCGATGCCCAGGGGTTGGCGGTGCAGGGAATCAACAGCACCAATATGCCGGGCCTTGCAGGAAACGCCACTACCGGCAATCAACAGCTGATGCAGAACCTGCTGACCTTTCTTTCCGGCTCGCTGGGTTCTGTCAGCCAGGCATACTTTATCAACTCGGCCGGCCAGCAATCGTGGAACGATCCGGTTGTTGAAAAGCAAAAAATCCGCGATATCCGTCAGCGGGAGTTTGCATTCTTTGTAAAAGACGACTGGAAGATTCACGATAAGCTCACTCTCAATCTGGGCCTTCGCTACGAGTACTACGGCGTGCCTTACCTTAAGAACGGGTTAACGGCGGCTCCGAGAGGCGGTTCGGCGGGGGCATTCGGCATTTCAGGCCGGAATTTTGAGGAGGGTTTCTGGAATCCCGGCGTACGCGGAGAATTGACCGAGCTGATCTTTATCGGTCCGGGTTCGCCGAATCCCGACATGCGGCCCTACAACCGAGACCTGAATAATTTCGGCCCGGCCGTGGGCTTTGCCTGGCAGTTGCCGTGGTTCGGCGAAGGCAAGACCACGATTCGCGGCGGCTATCAGATCAGCTATGTCGGCGGCGGGCAGACCAACACAACATCCGAGGGGATCATTGCGAACCCTCCCGGCAGCACGGCCTCCGCCACCTACACGCCCAATAATATTTATCTGGATCTGGCAAATGTGGCCGATGTGGTTCCGGTGCCCACAACCGCCAAGCCGATGAGCATCATTCCGCTCACCGACCGCACACAATCCATTTCCGTTTACGACAGCAACTTCCGAACCCCGTACATCCAGAATCTCACACTGGCTGTAACGCGCAATATCGGGCGCAACCTGACGGTCGATGTCCGATATATCGGCACGCTGACCCGGAAGAATACCAATACGTTCAACCTCAATACTCCCAATTTCCTGACCAATGGATTGCTTGAGGCGTTCAATGCGGCGCGCTATGGCGACGACTCCAATCCTGCGACAGAGCTGTTGGACCGGATTTTTGCGCCGGTCCGAGGCTCCAAAAGCGGGGCGGCCTACCTGCGCACCTCTACCCGAGGAACCCCTCAGGTAAGAAACATGCTCGCCAACGGGAACTACTCCGGCCTTGCCACGGCGATCAGCAACTGGGCCAATCCCAATGCCCCGAAGGGCGTCACCGACAACGGCTGGCTGCTGCGAACTGCCGGATTTCCGGAAAATTTCATTGTGGCCAATCCGCAGTTCAATGCCGTAAACCTGTACACCAACTGGGGCACGGCGAACTACCACTCCATGCAAGCCCAGGTTACCATGCGGCCGATGGCGGGCATCAGTTTCCAGGTTTCCTATACCTGGAGCAAAAACCTGGGTATTACCGGGTCGAGGATTACGGATCCCAGCGACCGGGCGGCCGATTATACGGTGCTGGGCAGCGACAGGCGCCACGTCCTGACTTCCTACGGCACCTTTGACCTGCCGATCGGACCGAACCGGCTGTTCTTCAGCAGAA
>CAZLHW010000070.1:6725-11766 GCA_964559085.1 uncultured Acidobacteriota bacterium
AAGTACCGGCGCGCTTGCGCGATTCCTCGAGAACTGGCAGGCCAGCTGGATTGCGAACTTCAGCAGCGGAAGCCCGGTCAACATAACAGCGCAATCCATGCTGTATGGAACGGGCGTTCCCGATCAGGTCGGACCGTTCCCGTTCGATAAAGTCGGCGTTTATTGGGAGCACGGCGCCTACGCGGGGAATTATTTTTCCAACTACTTCGGGGATTATGTGGATGATCCTCAGAAGGCGAATGTGACGGATAAGGATTCCCTCCGGAGCCTTGTTACATTGACGGCCGTCGCCGATCCCGGCGGCAATATCGTCCTTCAGAATCCACTCCCCGGCAAACGCGGTAATTTCGGCTTCAACCGGATTTACGGTCCCGGCACCTGGAATACCGATCTGGCTCTCAGCAAATCCATAAGGATTGCCGAGTCGAAGAGCTTTCAGGTGCGCGTGGATGCAACAAATATTTTCAACCATCCGCAGCCCGGAGGAAGCTCTGTTGCGGCGAGCACGCGCATTTCCTATGCGTCGGCCCCTCTCCTGAGCATTCTCAAGTCCTCCAATTCCAATAATCCTTTTGGATATCTGGGATCCAAGACCGGACAGCGTTCTTTCCAGGCCAGACTCCGGTTCAGCTTCTAGGTTGGCTGTTCTTCGCGTTCTTTGGGGCTTCGCGGCCAATTCGCGCCGCCTTAGCCGCAAAGAACGCGAAGAAAAATCATGTTCGGGAATCCCGTGTGCAATAAGGAGCGCTGCAAAACACAGACATTTATCCAAGCATGCGCTCCGCGCGACGCGGCTCCGCATCCAAGGCCCGCGCAGAAGAAAAAGCGGAACGGGATCGCCTTTCTTGCTCGGGAGCAGGGCGACGGAGACTTTTGCTTTCAATGCAATCCTGTTTTGTTCACAGGCATCGATCGCCGGGAAGCCGGCGGATTTATCGGGCGCTTTCTGCACGCGCGTCACAAAGCTGCAGCCTCGCTGAGCCGGCGGCCCCCGGCCGCAAATCCCTGGCAGGCTCAGAGATTCCGCCCGGGGCCGCGAAGAGAAATGTTGCGGCCTCCGGCGGAATCAGTGCAATAATCTCAGATTCCGGAATCGCCCCTTGTTGCCGCCGCCGTGCAGCCTGGTAACATTCCGGGCGTTGTCACGTAATAGCGGAAGAGTACCGTAACGGCTTGGGAGGTTGATGGATGGAATTCTACATAGAGAAGAACAGCTCCACTCCGGTAATCAAGCAGCTCGAGGAACAGATCAAGTGGGCCGTGATGATGGGCATATTTCGCAACGGCGATACGCTGCCGTCCATTCGGGATATCGAAAAGCAGACGGGCGTTCACCACAGCCAGATACACAAAGCCTATCTGGCCTTGAGGCGGTCCGGACTTGTGGTCCTGACGCGCGGGAAAGGAAGCGTGATTTCCACGGCCTCCGAATCCCCCCGTGTTGTCAATGAGAATTGTTTCGAGCTCAGCCGGAAAATGGTTGCCAAAGCCCGCCGGCTGGGGCTGTCGCCGACGGCATTTGCGCGCTATTTCAGCCGCTATTCCCACGAAAGCGAACGCAAAATGCCCTTCATATCCTACGTGGATGACAACGAGGAGATCGCGACGCAGACGGCCGATGAAATTTCGCAATTATGGCAGGTTCCCGTCAAAGCGCTGACCTACCGGGAGTTGAAAACTGCAATTTCCAGGGGCTCTGCGACGCAAAAGATCATGGTCAACCACGTTATGAGCGATCTGGTTTCCTCCCTTCTTCCCAGGAAGAAATCGGCCGTCATCCCCGTCGAGGTCCGGATATCGGAGCAAACTGTCAAGCTTCTGTCGGACATCAAACCCGGGGCTTCGATCCTGCTCCTGCATTTGCCGCAACCCCCGCATCGGCTTCAATACATGATCGGGCAATTGCGGAGACTGGTACCCGCGCCCGATGTAAAAATCTCTTCCAGGTCTGTGCGCGAGGTGCCGGATTTGAACGAATTGCTCAATAGCGCGCAATACGATCACTACCTGATCGGACCCGGCGCCCGGGGACATGTGCCGCCTGAAATGCGGAACAATCCGCGTGTGGTGCAGATTGTGCCGCAGCTCGATCCCGCGTCGCTGGAAACCGCCCGTATCCGTGCGGGTGTTGTCATCTGAGAGCGTCGCAGCCCCGCGGCTCTTGATTACAGCCCAAACGATGCGCTAACTTAAGGCATGACTGTTCGCGCAAAACGGATCATTGTCCACGGCAGAGTCCAGGGTGTGGGATTCCGCTATTTCGTGCAACATGCCGCCGATCGCCTCGGATTGAACGGCGATGTGAGAAACTGCCCCGATTCGACTGTGGAAATCACGGTGGAAGGAGAGGATGCGAAGATCGCCGAATTTATCCGGCAGGTGGAAAAAGGGCCGCCCCTGGCGCGGGTGCAGCGCGTCGACGTAGCCGATGTTCCGGCGACGGGTGCCTACAGTTCGTTTTCAATTGAAGGATGGTGAAATGGACGCACAGAGCATTCAAGAACTCAAGTCCGCAATTCGCGAAATACCCGATTGGCCGAAAAAAGGCATTCTCTTTTACGATGTCACCACGCTGCTCAAACAGGGACGCTGCTTTGAAAAAACCGTAAACGGCCTTCTCGAGCCGTTCCAAGAAAGAAAAGTGGATCTCGTTGTGGGTATGGAAGCGCGCGGTTTCATATTTGCCCCTTCGGTGGCTTACGCCCTGAAGGCGGGATTTGTTCCTGTAAGAAAACCGGGGAAGTTGCCGGCGGATACACTGCAGGTGGATTACGCGCTCGAGTATGGAACCGATTGCCTGGAAATCCATAAAGACGCCATCGTGCCCGGTCAGCACGTTTTGATCGTCGACGATCTTATTGCCACAGGCGGCACGGCCCAGGCTGTAGCCCAGATGGTGGAAGCCATGGGCGGCATCGTCGTCGGCCTCGATTTCGTCGTCGAACTCACCTTCCTGAAAGGCCGCGATAAGCTCAAAAAGTATGAGGTGCACAGCCTCCTGAAATATTAAGAACTGCAACCAAGCCTGCTCTGCATTTCCGCACGCCGGCTCCTCCGGGCCTGCCCGGCAGCGGCGGCGTTGGAATGGGAGAGACGTTGCCCCGGCCTGCGCTGCCTGGGTGTAAGCGATCGCACTTCTGGGTGGCAGCGTTGGAATGGGAGAGACGTTGCCCCGGCAGGGGCGGCAGATAGATAGCCGGGGGTGAGCGAAAGCGAACCCCCGGTAGGATGACGCACACGCAAGAGCCCCGGCAGGGGCGAAAGACAAAAACCGCAGCAATCCAACCGTATTTCCGATTTTTCCTCTTGCCATCCTGCTCCCACATTGTTTATATATACTGCAATGGATGCAGATATAATTAAAAGCGTGAATTTGCGTCTGGGCAGGATTTTGAAGGCGTACCGCGAAAAAACGGGCCGGAACCAGGGGGCCGTTGCCTCCAAGGCCGGAATTTCGGTGAGTATGCTGAGCCAGATAGAGCGGGGAATGGTGGCGCCTTCGATCGAAACACTGATGAGGGTTTGCTCTGTGCTGGAACTGGATGTCAGCCACCTGTTCCGGATGATCGCGGGGGATGAAAACCCCGTGCGGATTCATCGCAGCGGCGAACGGCTGCGCAACGAAGCGGACGGGGTTCGTTACGAACAGCTGATGACAAGCACGCTGGGCAACTGGCAGACGGAGATGTTTCTTCTGGAAGTCGCGCCGGGGAGCGGCACCACGTTTCGCGGCGGCGGGCATGAAGGCATCGAGATGGGGTATGTTCTGGAGGGGGACGCGACGCTGACGGTGGACGGCGCCGACTATGCAATCGGCAAAGGAGACAGCATCCATTTTCGGTCGCATTTATCGCACCGTCTGCGCAACAACGGCCGAAAAGTGTTTCGGGCGGTTTGGAGTATTTCACCGCCTCATGTGGATTATCTTGGGAGCAGCGAAGAGTGAACGGATACGCGGCGCACCTGCGGCCGCGGCCGGCGAAAGGAGAAGCATGGGAAAAACGATAACCGAAAAGATATTTGCGGCGCATCTTCGCGATGAGCCCTTTGCCGGAACGTACGTTCTGTCATTGGATGTGGTGATGTGCCACGAAATCACGACTCCAATCGCCATATCCGATCTGCAATGGCGCGGCAAAGACCGCGTGTTCGATCCGAACAAAATCAAAGCCGTGATTGATCATGTGACGCCGGCGAAGGATTCCAACAGCGCGCTGCAGGGAAAGATTCTGCGCGACTGGGCCGCGCGCCATGGAATCAAGGACTTTTTCGACATCGGACGCAATGGCGTCTGCCATGCTCTGTTTCCCGAAAAAGGGTTCATCCGGCCCGGTTATACGGTGATCATGGGCGACAGCCACACCTGCACGCACGGCGCTTTCGGCGCTTTTGCCGCGGGCGTGGGCACGACGGATCTCGAGGTGGGAATTCTGAAAGGCGTCTGTGCTTTCCGCCGGCCCCAAAGCCTGCGCATTGATTTGACCGGCGCTCTGCAGCGCGGCGTGTACGCCAAGGACGTTATTCTGACCATCATCCGTGAATTGACCGTCAACGGTGCGACCGACCAGGTGATCGAATTTCGCGGGCCGGCAGTAGACGCCATGACGATGGAAGAGCGCATGACGCTCAGCAACATGGCGATCGAAGCCGGAGGCACTTCCGGCCTGTGCCTTCCCGACGCCACGACGGTGGAGTATCTCTGGCCCTTCATTTCCGGGGAATTTGCATCAAAGTCGGATGCAATCCAGGCCTATAAGGAACTGCATTCCGATCCGGATGCGGTTTACACGAGGACCCTGGCGGTCGATGTCGGCGCCATCGAGCCGTCGGCCACCTTCGGCTACAAGCCCGATCAGGTGAAGCCGCTGCGGGAAATGAAGGGAACCCGAATCGACCAGGTTTACATCGGCAGCTGCACGAACGGGCGCATCAGCGATCTGCGCGCGGCGGCCGCGATTGTCAAAGGAACCGTGCTTGCCTCCGGAGTGCGCGGCATTGTCTCGCCGGCGCTGGCGGTTGGCTGGGCGGCGGTGCTGGCAGC
>CAZLHW010000071.1:0-9783 GCA_964559085.1 uncultured Acidobacteriota bacterium
GCGGATCTCCGACACGGGGCCCGGAATTCCGGCGGAAATTCAAGACAAGCTGTTCGAGCCCTTTTTTACAACCAAGAAGACGGGAACCGGCTTGGGCCTCGCCATCGCTTATGGGATTATGGACAGGCATAAAGGATCGCTTAAAATAGAAAGCGCCCCAGGTCACGGCACAACGGTTATCGTAGCTCTTTCCACAGATATCACATCGATAGACGACTAGCATGGATGCGCCGAAAGCCCTCATTGTCGACGATGAACCCACGATCTGCAGAGCCTGCGAAAAAATTCTGGTTCGTGAAGGATATCGCGTCAAAACCGCCTATTCGGGCAAGCAGGCGCTAATTCTGCTGGAGCAGGAAGCGTTTGATATCCTCTTTACCGATCTGAAAATGGCGGAAATTGGGGGAATGGAACTTCTGGAAACGCTGCGCGCGCGGTTTCCGGATGTGGTTCCGGTGGTGATTACCGGCTATGCCACCATCGCTTCCGCCGTGGAGACGATGAAACTCGGAGCTTTCGATTATCTGCCAAAGCCCTTCACCCCCGATGAAATGGCCGCGGTGGCGAAAAAAGCCTGGGAAAAGCGGCAGAGCCTGATGGAAGCGCGGGCAATTTCCAGCGGAGAAGCAGTCCCATCCTTCTGCGGCATCGTCGGAAAAAGCCCCGGGATCCAGGAAATCTTCCGCATGATCCGCAAGGTGGCCCCCACATCGAGCACGGTCCTGATTGTCGGTGAAACCGGGACCGGCAAGGAGCTGGTTGCGCGGGCAATCCATACCCTCAGCCCGCGGAACGCGCATCGGTTCTGCCCGGTCGACTGCGGCACTCTTTCCGTCGAGCTTCTTGAAAGCGAGCTGTTCGGGCATGTCAAGGGAGCCTTTACCGGAGCCGTTGCCGACAAGCAGGGGATATTTGAAGCGGCGAATCACGGAACGGTTTTTCTTGATGAGATCTGCAACATAAACCTGGAGATTCAGGGCAAGCTGCTCCGGTTCATTCAGGAGCGGGAATTTCTACCCGTGGGCGGCACGGAAACCAAACGCGTCGACATCCGCCTCGTCTTCGCGACCAATAGGGATCTCGAGAAGATGGTGGCAGAGGGAGCCTTTCGCGAGGATTTGTATTATCGGCTGTACGTCTACCCCATTCACCTGCCGCCCTTGCGGGAAAGGCGTGAGGACATCCCCCTTCTGGCCTATCATCTGCTGGCGAAAGTGCAGGCGCAAAGCGGGAAGGCCGTCACCACCATCTCCGATGCAGCCCTCAAGCTGCTCGAACAATACAACTGGCCCGGAAACGTGCGCCAGCTTGAAAGCACCATCGAGCGAGCCGTCATTTCCTGCGACGGAACCTCGATCGAACCGCACCATCTGCCGCTGGCAATCAGCCGTCCCGGTTTGCCGGAATGGTATCCCGTGCCGCAGAACATTCAGGAGTTTCTTGCGCTTAAAAAGAAGCTGCGGGATCAGGCAATCGCCGAACTGGAGAGGGAGTTTATTCTCGATGCGCTGAAGAGAAATGACTGGAACGTAACCCGGGCTGCGCATGACGTAAACATCCAGAGGCCCAACTTTCAGGCCATGATGCGCAAACACGCAATTCGCGCCGGAAGCAATGATTTGAGATTCGAGATTCGAGATTCGAAATTAAAATCGCGCGAGTAGGCCTGTAGTCTGATTTCCCGGAGAATCAATCTCGCATTTCGAATCATCTATAAAACACGGAAGCAAAGAACCGTTCCATATCGGCGCAAAAGTGTGCGCCGCATTTCGTGAATGCGGCATTTGTGACTTCATCCGGCTTCCAGTCGAAGAAAGCATGGCCGGCGCAACCCACCCGCAACACCGATCGCGGTCGCGCAACCCAAGGAGCTCGCGGCTGTTTTCCAAGACGGGCTAAAGCGAGGGAAAAAGCATCAGAATTGAAACAATAACCTGGGCAAGAATTATTTTTGAAACCATCGAAGCCGGGAATACGGTCGTATACCAGATATTGGGAAGATCACTATCGGTCTGCTGATTGGCAAACGCGAGGCAGGCGGACTGGGTATGAATGCCCGAAACCATTCCCATAACCGCGGCCATCGGCAGCTTGAGGAATTTATATCCGACCAGAATGGTGAGGTTCGCGCTGAACAACGTCAGCAGAGCGCCTGCGATAATCAGCTTCCATCCGCCGATCTGAAAGGTCGCGCCGAAACCCTCTCCCGCCTTTGTCCCGATCGCGGCCAGGAAAAAGACCAGCCCCACCTGGCGCAGCACGAGGTTTGCGTTGAACGGCAGGTCCCAGATGATGGGGCCGGTGCGTCCCAGGCGCCCCAATATCAGTCCGACAATCAGCGGGCCGCCGGCGAATCCAAGCTTGAAACTCAGATTATGAGAAATCGGGACGGGGACCATGCCCAGAAAAACGCCGAGAACGATGCCCAAAGAGAGGGAGAGGTAATCGGTCTCGGAAATGGACTTCAGCGAATCGCCGAAATATCGGGTCACCCGATCCATATTTTCCTGCCGCGTGATGACGCGGATTCGATCCCCCATTTCCAACACCGTGTCGGCCTTGGGTACAATGTCGACATCCCCGCGCCGCAGGCGCGTGACAACGGCGTTCAGTTCCCGCGAGAGATTCAGCTCCCGGATGGATTTCCCTGCCACCGCCTTGTTGGATACGAAAATGCGGCGATAGGTGATGCCGCTGAGCTTGGCACCCAGATGCTCCGGAGCGAGCCTGCCGAAAATCAGCAGTGCCCGCTGCATGGCTTCCGCGTTCCCCGCAGCCACAACGAGATCGTTTTGTTCCAAGACGGTCCCGGAGGTAACAATATCGATCGCCTCCCCCTTCTTGATCCTGCTGAGAACAAACCCGCAGTCTTTCAGCGGCGTCAATATTTCCATCACGCTTTTCCCGATAACGGCCGGATTAGTGACGACAAAGGTGCGGCTGAATATGGCTTCCTGCGCTTCTTCCTCCGGCCGGGCGCCGTTCTCTTTCCTATTAATTTTCAGAAATTTATTCCAGAGAAAGATCGACAGAATAGCCCCAAAAACTCCGAACGGGTAATTCAGTCCGTACATAACGACAGGACTGCTCCCATTCAGCTTTCCGGCCTCGGGAGAAAGATGCGCGGAGAGGTTCTTGGCTGTTTCCACCGCGGCCGCAAGCGCAGGCGTGCTGTTTATCGACCCGCAAAAGAGGCCGGCCGTGCTTGGCCCCGACAGCCCCATCATATTATGGATCACAAGAGATCCGGCGGCGCCCAGCGCGAGAATAATAAAAGCGATCAGGCTGAAGCGAAGGCCGCGCTTTCGAAAGGATGCGAAAAAGCCGTGCCCGGACTGAAGACCGATCGCATACACAAATATGACTACGCCGATAATGTAAATATTCTCCGGCAGGCTCAGGCGAGGATCCAGGGCGCCGAACGCCATCCCCACAAAAAGGACTGCAGCCACGCCAAGTCTGAAACCGAAGATATTGATATTCCCGATCAGGTAACCCAGACCGATTATTGTAAACAGCACAAGCAGCGGATTCTGTATTAAGGGTTCCAGCACAATGCGCCTCTAAAACAATGTTTATGCTGAACAGGGGACAAGTGTAGCATAAAGGCTTTGGGAATGGGCTTCTGCCTCTATCGGCTCGTTTCAGTGAAACGGGCCCTATTTCGGGAGGCGGGCTTTGAATCAAATTGGGATAGAATAATCCTATGACCGTAAGAATATTTGTTACCGGCGGAACATTTGACAAGGAATACGACGAACTGGAGGGCAGGCTCTATTTCAGAGACACCCACCTGCCGGAAATGCTCAAACTCGGCCGCTGCAAGGTCAAGGTAGACATCCGGACGCTCATGATGATCGACAGCCTTGAAATGACCGAAACGGACCGGAAAATCATCCTGGACAACTGTATCAAAAGCAAAGAAGACAGCATCGTCATCACGCACGGCACCGATACGATGGAAGAAACCGCAAGGATATTGGGGGAAGCGCAGCTGAAGAAAACCATAGTTCTCACCGGCGCCATGGTTCCTTTTAAATTCGGCAGTTCGGACGGACTTTTCAATCTGGGAAGCGCTCTCGCCTTTGCCCAATGTCTACCCGAGGGTGTGTATGTCGCCATGAACGGCCGCTATTTCCTGTGGAACAGCGTGCGCAAAAATAAAAAAACCGGTGAATTCGAAGAAAAGGATAGTTCGCGCATCTGATTCAAGATTCGAGATTGGAATCCCCCCGCTTGCCGGCATTGCCGTTTCCATCGCGCCTCCTTAATCTCGAATCGCGGATCTCGAATCGCGGATCATTTATTGCAGGAGGATAGGCGTCCGTGAGTGCTTCAGAAGGACTTCGCGCCGTAATAGCCGCATTGCTGGCAAACTTGGGCATTGCCGTATCCAAACTGGTCGCCTATTTCTTCACGGGCTCCGCTTCCATGTTATCCGAGGGCATTCACTCGATCGCGGATTCCGGCAACCAGGTTCTGCTGCTGATAGGACGCACTCAGGCCCGCCGGCAAGCGACCGACGAGCATCCTTTCGGATATGGGCGCGCCCGCTATGTCTACGCATTCATTGTATCGATTGTACTGTTCAGCCTGGGCGGAATCTTCGCGCTCTACGAAGGCTGGCATAAGATCGCGCATCCCGAAAATCTCAGCAGCCCTTCATGGGCTTTTGGAGTTCTGGTCTTCGCCCTGATTCTCGAAGCACTTTCGCTGCGCACGGCAGTGAAGGAATCCAATCCCCTGCGCGCGGGGGCCTCCTGGAGCCGGTTTATCCGAGGAACGAAAGCGCCGGAGCTTCCCGTGGTGCTTTTGGAGGATGTTGGAGCTCTATTGGGCCTGGTGTTTGCGCTGTTTGGCGTTACGGCGGCCGTGGTTACGGGCGATGGGAGATGGGACGGGATGGGTTCACTGGCCATCGGAGGGCTCCTCGTATTGATCGCGGTTTTTCTGGCGATTGAGATGAACAGCCTGCTGATCGGAGAATCCGGCACCGCCGAGCACGTTGCCGCGATCCGGCGCGCTCTTGAAGACGGCGAGGAAGTCGAGCGCATTGTTCATCTCAAAACGCTGCACCTTGGGCCGGAGGAGCTTATGGTTGCGGCCAAGATAGCCGTCCGGCATGATGAAACCGCGGCATCCGTGGCCCAAGCGATCAACAGCGCCGAATCCCGGATTCGCAGCGCCGTGCCGATCGCCAGGGTAATCTATATCGAGCCCGATATTTTCCACCCGCACGGCCGGGACTGAACTCGCGCCCGCGTTTTCAGCTTCGGCCCGCGTTAAACCACGATGTCCGCGGGTTTCCTCGCCGGCGCGCCGAGAGCATCTCGGATTTCCCTTGCGGAAAACCCGTCCGGAAGAATCCCCGCGCTCGCATAGCGGTACAGCACAACGGTGAAAACACCTTTAATTGCAGAGCTGATCGCGGCCAGGATAAGCACATACCAGACCGCCGCTATGACGGCAAGCGCCGGGTCCAGGCGATACAGAACAAGACCCAGCAGTGCGCCCGGCAGGAGCAACAGCGCATGCAGCAGCCCGAAGCCGAAAGTCCCCGCAACCTGCTCGCCCCAACGCCTCCGGAAAAGCTCGGCGGAACGATGCATGGAATCATACGCAGTCCGGTCTTCCAGTATAAGGACCGGGATAATAAGGTACGTAACCAGAGTCCACGCCAGCCCCAGGCCTCCGGCCAGCAAACGTCCGATGAAACGGTTGCTTCTGTTTCGAAGGGTGCTCAGAATCCCGCCTACTGTTGCCGCGATGAAAGCCCAGGCCAGAATCCTGTCCCGGCGCCGGTAGGCAATGCGCAAACCATCCTTCACTTTGGGATCAAGTCCGGAAAGCCGCATATTCGCGCAACCCACCAGGGCGCTGTTGAAGAAAATGACAATGAAGTAGTTCAGAAAATACCAGATAAAAAACAGCGCATACATTTCCCAGCCGAGGTTCTGCGGATCCATGTCGCGGAAAATGCCGCTTCTGAACAATGGCAGGAAAAAACCGGCCGCAAGCAATACAGTTGCTATCCCGCTCATCACGGGGAAAAAGACAATTTCCGCATCAGCGCTTAAGACATTGAAGCTTTGTTTGTAGAGAACCCATGCCCTGCCCAACGTGCCCATCGCATCTCCTCCCGCTTGAGCCAAGCCGGCCACTGGAAGGATCTGACAGGAACAGATGTGCCGGCATCTATTCGATTTTTTCTTCGCGATTTTTGTGTTTTAGCGGTTAAGCCGAACCAGCCGCCAAGCGTTAAGGAACGCAAAGAATCGCAGCCGGCAAGTACCGGCAATGAAATCGCCACGCTCTTAAAATTCGCGCAGGGATTCCTGGGCGCCTTTGTGCATTTCATACCAGAAGTCCAGCGCCGCCTCCGCCTTATCTCTTCGAAACAGATCCACCCAGCGGTCCAGTTCCGGATGCCGCACATTGTGTACTGTCTTCTGCCTTTCCAGGAAGCTCTGTACAAAGTCCCTATTGCGTTCGCTCTCCCAGAACACAGAGGCGTTGCGGCTGTTTATCCGGCTGGCTGTCATGGCCGCCCGCCGCAAATAGCCGTCTTTCAACCCGAAGAGCGATTCCACAATTTCAGGGATCATTTCCTCGGCCCATTTTCTGTGGAAACGGCACATCCCGAGATTATCAAGGATCAACTCTCCCTTGAATCGCTCGGCGTTTCTTCTTCCCAGTTCCCTGGGGGGCGCAAAATCGTCTCCATAATACATGTAATATTTTCCCATGATCGCCATGGGAGACAACACGCCCGGCGTCCAGTACTGATTGGGCACCATCCACCCTTTTCGACCGAATGCTGAATAAACAAAGGCGTCAAGAACCGCATCCCCTTTTTCCCTGGCAAGCCTCCGCGCAAACTTGCGCGCGCCCTCCTGGAGGTTCACAAGGCCGCGTCTATGGATGATGGAATCCAGAAGCTGAATCCCCACTTCGGCGTTATGCATGGATGCAGCGGTGACATCAAAATCTCTGGCGGAAAAATGCGGTGTAATGGAAACCCCCAATTCTTCAGCCGTAAGCAGGTTCCGGGACAGACATTCCATCAGCCAGGAAACCACGCCGCCCACGGATATTGCATCAAACCCGTAGGCGTCCGCGTGATGATTCAGCTGTTCGGCGGCGCGCTGGTCAAAAATTCCCGCCAGAGGGCCCATTGCCTGATAGGGCTCATAGTCTTTTTTGTATTTGCCGTTCATCTTTTTGCAGACGGCGGCACAAGGTTCTCCGCAGGTTCGCTGCTGCCTGGTTTGAATGGTTTCTTCATTAAACTGCTTCAAGTAGTGATCAAGGATGAAGCGGCGATGCAGATCCAGGCGCGCCTCTTCTTCCTCATAAATGCTGGTGTAATTAAAAGACAGCAGGCTTGCTCCAAGAGTGGCGAAATTGACGCCCAGTGTGCCGCCGGTCTCGAATCTGGGCTCGAAGCGGTATTTGGCGGTCGCCTCCAAATCTTTGGCGGCGAGCTTCTGCTGGTAGCGCGCTTCAAACCAGCTGTCGGCGACCTTGCGGTCGCGAAAATCATCGTCGAGCACTGTGCCGCCATAAACAATGGCCGCAATTCCATGTTCCTGCAGCAGCTTGCTGCCGAAGCCGCCGCGGCCGGCCCAGGTATCCACATAGGAAAGAATGCCTTTTGAAATCGGCACCGAACAGACTGCACCGAAATCCGTCGCAGCGGATGCCGGGCCGACGGCCAGGATGCGGGGATCCGATTCATAGCGTTCGCCGTAATGCTCCATCACATAGTCCATAACGCTGTAAATGCCCGTGCGACCGCTGTTCCAGATTTCGTTGAGCGCAATCGGAAAAATATCGACTTCAATTTCTTCGCCGTGCACTCGGTTTAAGCAGAGAACAGACGGAGAAGGCGCTTTCCCTACCAGGGAAAGCATGTTGATGCCGAGTTTTTCAAAAACGAGTCCGGCGCCTCCCATAGACGAGACATAAAAGCCGCCCCAGCAGGGAGAAAACCCGGTGAAAATAAGCCTGTTGGAACCGGGGAAAATGGAACCGGCCAGCAATCCGATCCCGATGTTCAGGCTCTGGTACTTGCCGGCCAGATGCAGTCCAAGATCGACAGGGCCGAAAAAATCCCCCACCCTGTAGCGGTTGATTCGGTAATAGGAGGTACTCACATCAACAAAAAGAACCTTCTGGCAGATCTCCATGGGCGACTCCTTTTTTATTGAATAAAACACAAAAAGCCCGCATTTTCAAAAGGAGTGTGCGGATGCGTCGTACCAAGGAGGAAGGGAGGCAAGAGCTCTATCGGAATCGCTGTCGAGATCGAATTTCGGCATTTAATGGCGCGAATCGAGAGAAAAATCCGCGATTCCGAGACCGACAGCAATCCCGATTCCGACAGATATGGCTGAGGCCGGACGGCGACACCGGAATCTATCGATTCTATTTTATTTCACCAGCATCTGTTTCCTGAGTTCGTCGGCCTTATCACGTCCGGCAAGCAGTTCGGTTATGGCAAGGGCAAATTCCATTGCAGTTCCCGGCCCGCGGCTTGTCAGAATATTGCCGTCGCAGACAACCCTGTCTTCGCGGTAATCCACCCCCGGCATTTGCGCCTGAAATCCGGGGTAGCTCGTTGCTTTCCGGCCGTCGAGAATTCCGAACCGGGCCAGCACAATGGGAGCCGCGCAGATGGCGCCAACAAAGCCGCCGCTCTTCACGGTTTGCTCCAACAATTGCCCGACGCGCGCATCATCGCGGAGAGTTGCGGCGCCCGGCATGCCGCCGGGCAATACGACCAGGTCCCAGGAGTCCTTGAGGACATCCTCAATCGTTGCATCCGCGGTGACAGTCACATTATGGGAACCGCGCGGCGCTATGCCGCTCAGTGCGCACGTGGTCACGTGAAAACCCGCCCGCCGGCGCACATCGATCAGAGTAATCGCCTCAAGTTCTTCAAAGCCATATGCCAGCGGCACGCATACCTTCTTCATAGTCTTCCCGCTCACTTTGTGAAATCCGCAGCCGTCAGTATCGATAGGAGAGATTGACGAAAAAGTTCCGGCCGGGTTCATAGACTCTTCCGCCCGATCGGAATGGATCTCTCATATAAGAAAGATGCTCATGGTACTTCCGGCCGAAGAGATTGTTCAATCCGAAATTCATCGTGGCGCCTTTGAGCTTTACGCCTCCCTTCAAGTTGGCGATGCCGAAACCGGCGGTTTTCTGTTCGCCCAAAACGGCGTCCACATTCTCTTGTGCGCCTGTCAGAATCCCTTCGATTTCCGCAAACACCTTTCCTCTATCATACCGCACGATAGTTCGTGAGCGCATCGGCGGTATTTCCGCAAGATTTTTCCCCACAATGCCTTTGTCCGGATTCGCGTTCCGCGTTCCTCGGACGAAAGAAAGGTCGCTGGAGACAAATAGCTGCGGCGTCACGAGATAGGAAACAAGCATCTCGCCACCGTACATTCGGGCGTCCGTGTTCTGGTAGGAGCGCGCCTTTGTGTTCATGACCCCCGGAAGCATATTTTGTTTGGTCCGCGGAATAACGGCAATGTAATCCGCAATGTGACTCCAATAGAGATTGGATTCCAGCAAAAGGCCCCGATGGCGGAAAGAAACAACCCCGTCAAATCCCGTATTGCGGCTGGGCTTCAAACCGGGATTGCCGACCCAGTCGGTTCCCATTCTTTTTAAGGCGAAATAGCGTTCGCGGGCATCGGGCACGCGCACCGTATGTCCGACGCCTCCGCTTATCCGAATTCCATGAGGCGCCCGGTAGCTCAGCCGCGC
>CAZLHW010000071.1:9793-11716 GCA_964559085.1 uncultured Acidobacteriota bacterium
ATTGGTGGTGGAGGTTCCTCGTGTCGCATTATAAGCAAAGTACAGATTCGTATTCGCCCTTGACTCGTCCGCCGCAGTGGTAACGGTATCCAGGCGGCCGCCGAGAGTAAGCTTCAACCCTTCGGTAAAAGATCGCGCATATTCGGAGTAAATGCCGACATTGTCGGTCCGCACATCGGGTATGGAATACTGTGGTACATACCCGCCTCCCGCCAGGCGCGTCGTTGCGTCCCATTCGCGGTGATACGCCTCAAGACCCACCACCACGCGCTGGAGCGTCGATTCCAATTTCCCTCCAAGCGCTCTTGTACCGGCGAGCGTTCCCATGGAATACGATCGAGGCATATTCAAAGACGAGGTGCGATACTCGTCCGTCATCCAGTGATCCACCTTAGTAAAATACCCCTGAAATCGCAGTGATTTCACGAATCCGGACAGATCGTCGATCTGGTATCCGACATTGATTCGGTTCGTATCGTCGTAGACCGCATCCATCTGCAGATAGGGGTACAGCACGTGATCCGCTTCCTGGCGTGTAAAGGAGAAATGGGCCATGTGCCCGTCAAATGGGCGGACAGATACACTGCCCCATATGGTTCCGACGCGGAAGGCATCGCTGTCCAGGGAGCCCGCCTTATAATTGAGGTTTTCGGTAAAGCGCCTGCCTGAGCCGTCCGTATAGGGAGAAGAGGTTCGATAGGAATAGCCGGCGAGAATTGAAAAAGCGTTCCCGCCATAAGACAGCATGGCGGAGGGATTGTAGAAATCATAGGAGCCGATCGATAGATTGCCGGCCGCGTGAAATCCCCGTTCGGGCTTGCGCGTTACAATGTTAACCACGCCCCCGAGACTGCCCTGGCTCTTAACATCAAACGGCCCCTTTCCAACCTCAACCCGATCAACCTCGGCAAAATCCACGTGGAAGGCCGATGGATCCATGTGGTTCGGACAGGCGCCGTAGATCCTCTGCCCGTCGACAAGAACATTCAAGTCTTTCCCGGAAAATCCGCGGAGCACAAAATCATTTGCAATCCCGCCCTTCCTCAACCTGAAAACACCCGGAGTCTGAGCGATCGCTTCGCCCACATCCCGAGCGGAGCTTTCCCGGGTTTCCGATGCTTCCATGCTGTCCCTGGGCACAAAATCCACAACCGTCACGGATAGACGCATCGTGGCCATCTGAAGCACCATATCGACACTTTTGCCTGAGCCGGGGGACAACTGGAATTTCGCCATATTGTAGGGTTCAAACCCCGCAAGTTCTGCGGTGAGATCGTATAGGCCGGCCTTCAAATGCGGCAAGCGATACATGCCGCTGGAATTGCTGACGGCTTGGGCCTTGATTTCCTTTCCCTCAAGGCGTGCGGTAACAAGCACACCCGGCAGCATAGAACCGTCCGGTCCGGTGATAGAGCCCGCTATAAAACCGGAAGGCTCTTCTTCCGCCGCGAATGCAGAGGCGGCCGCAACGGACAGAATAAGGACACATAAATATAGGATTTTCATGCAAACCTCCATCCCACCGAAACTTATTTTAGACAATTTTTTGGAAATAGGATAACGGATCTGTCGGCGTTAAAGCTTGGGAGGAGGAGAGGGGATGCCTGGGTTGTTCGATTCTGCAAGAATTTTTTCCGGGAGCATAAAGCTGTCAAAATCCAAAACGGGCAATAAAGGCTCCGAAGGATCAAAAGTCACTGCCGTCGAATAGATAATCGGCAGCGGATCCACGGCATGGCTCGACACGTTATTCTCCCAGGACTCATCATGCATATGCACACAATGATGGACTCCCTTCTTGTCGAGATAGCAGAGCGCGGTGCAGCAGGTTTTTCTGGAGCAACCCGCCGTCATGGCTTCCGCATCGGGGCTTATCAGAAGAAAGGCCAGCGGGATTGGCAACGCGCAGGTCTGAAAAACCAA
>CAZLHW010000072.1:0-3705 GCA_964559085.1 uncultured Acidobacteriota bacterium
TTTTCCTCATGGAGCTTTTCTTGACCGATGGACCACCCGATGCCTACTATCTCGCGCGCCGGGAAAACACCGCCATCATCGGGCATGCATGCACTGCGCCCTGCGACGAGCGCGCGTTCTGCGCCGCGGTGGAGTCTCTCCATCATACGGAAGGTTCGGATATTTTCATCACCCCGCTGGCGGACGGGAATTTTCTCGTGGAAGCCCGGACAAAGCTCGGCGAAAAGCTGGCGGTGGGAGCGGCCTGGCAGTACTGCAGCGACGGCCCTGCCAGGAAAGTAGCGGTTGCGGAGTCCAAAAACTTCGGCCGTTCCTTTCCGGTTAAGGCATCGGATATCCCTGAAATAGTCAAAAGCAAGTATCAGAGTGCGGTCTGGGAAAAGCATGTGGAGCGCTGCTTCTCCTGCGGCACATGTAATCTCGTCTGCCCCACCTGCTACTGCTTCGACGTTGCCGATGATATGAACCTGGACGTCACGTCCGGCAGCCGTACGAGAACCTGGGACGGCTGCATGTTGCCGCACTTTGCCGTAGTGGGCGGCGGACACAATTTCCGCCCGGAACCGGCCGCGCGGCAGCGGCACAGAGTCAACCGAAAATTTGAATATCTGCCGGAGAAATACGGACAGGGCGCCGTCTGCGTCGGCTGCGGCCGATGCGGCCGCCAGTGTACCGCTCATATAGATATCTTCGATATTGTCTCAGACCTGATTACAGAAGGAGGTCGATGATGAATCCCGTTTCATCCCAACAAAGTGAACTTGCCCGGGACGCTTTCCTGCCCATGCCGGGCAGGATAGTCGAAATCGCCGACATGACGGCCAAGGACCGGTATTTCCGCCTCGAACTGGAAAAACCGCTCGGGCATCAGCCGGGACAATTTGTAATGGTATCCGTTCTGGGCGTGGGAGAAGCCCCCATTTCCATCAGCTGCGGCCCCCGAAAGGACAATGTGTTGGAAATGGTCATCCGGAAGATCGGCCGCCTGACTGAAGTCATTCACGGAATGAAGGTGGGCGACGAGCTGGGCATCCGCGGCCCTTACGGATCCGGATTCGACCTCCAGGATTTTTATGGAAAAGATGTGTTATTCGTAGCCGGCGGCCTCGGCCTGGTGCCGCTTCGGTCTCTCATAACGCCCGTGGTGGCCGAAGCAGCGCGCTTCGGCCAGATAACGCTGCTCTCGGGATGTCGCAACCCCGCGGAAGAACTCTTTCGGGATCAGCTCAGGGAGTGGTCCGGGGCCGGGATCCATGTCATCCGTCTTGTGGATTCCACCGAGAACATGCCCTGGGAATTCGGAGTGGGCCTTGTGACCGACCCGATCCCGATACTGAAAATTGATCCGGCCAGGACGGTTGTCGCCATGTGCGGCCCGCCGGTTATGTATAAATTCGTCATCGCGGCCCTGAGCGCCAAGGGCGTAGGCGGCGACAGTATCTTTGTGGATCTTGAACGGCGCATGAAATGCGGTGTAGGCAAATGCGGACACTGCCAGATCAATCACGTCTACTGCTGTCAAGAGGGACCGGTATTCCGGTTTTCAAATCTTGCAGGTTTACCGGAGGCGCTTCGATGAAACCAAAGGTGGCATTTTTCGATTTTGCCAGTTGCGAAGGGTGTCAGCTGGCCATTCTCAACTGCGAGGACATCCTCCTCGACATCCTCAATCTGATTAACCTGGTCGAGTTTCGAGAGGCGCTTTCCGAAACGGCGCCACGGTACGATATCGCTTTCGTGGAAGGCAGCATTCACCGGGATGAAGATATTGAACGAATCCAGAACATTCGGGCGCGCTCCAACTATCTGGTGGCGCTCGGCGCGTGCGCGTGCAACGGCAATGTGCAGGCACGCTCGAATTTCGTGGCGCCGGCCGTCAATTATGAAATAGTGTACGGCGAAAAAGCGCGCAATCAGGTTCAGGTGGATCCCAATTACTGGTCGCTCTGGGCCCACACCCGCGTGCGTCCGCTGGACGCCATTGTGAAGGTGGATGCCTATCTCCGCGGCTGCCCGGTGGTGCCTGAGGAATTCCTCCACCTGGTAAAATCTCTGCTCCAGGGGACGCAGCCCTCGTTCCCTCCCAATGCCGTCTGCGTGGATTGCAAGAAGAACGAGAATGAATGCGTGCTCGAGCGCGGCAAGACCTGTATGGGCCCGGTCACCTGGGGCGGATGCAACAGCATCTGCGTCAACCAGGGTTATGTGTGTGACGGATGCCGCGGATTGCTTCCCCATGCCAACATTGAAGCCCATATCGCCCTGATGCGGGAACACAAGATAGACGACAAGGATATCCGAAGTCGGTACCGGCTTTTCATGGGCGCCGAACCCATTGGTAGAGGAGTCTGATAAAATGGATTTGAAAACAAAAACATACACAATCGATGTCAAGCACGTCACCCGCGTGGAGGGGCACGGACGCATTATCGTCAATACCAAAGAGGGGGCCGTCCAGGAAGTCAAGCTTTCCATCACCGAAGCCAACCGCTTTTTTGAAAGCTTCGTTCGAGGCATGCAGCCGGCGGAAATCCCCTGGATCGTAAGCCGCATCTGCGGCATCTGCTGCGTCGGGCACCAGATGACGGCAACGAAGGCGGTGGAAGCGGCTCTCGGCATTCAAGTCAGCCCGCAGACAGTCCTGCTCCGCAAGCTTCTGACCGAATCGCAGTTCCTCCAGAGCCATGTGCTGCATGTCTACTTCCTTGCAGTGCCGGATTATGTGGGCGTGAAAAGCGTTCTGCCGCTCGCTAAAACGCACCCCGAAGTTGTTAAGCGCGCGCTCAGACTCAAGAAACTTTCGAACGATTACACCGCTGTTTTCGGCGGACGCACGCTTCATCCCATGTCCAACACTCTTAAGGGCTGGAGAAAACTCCCGGATATGGACGCCGTGGCGGCTATCCGGAAGCGCATGGTGGAAGCGATTCCCGACCTGGAAGAGACGGTGAAGATTGTTAAAACCCTTAAGATTCCGCCCTATGAACGGGAGACGGAGTATGTCTCGCTGAAACATCCGGACGAGTATGCGCTCTACGACGGCGAGGTTTACAGCTCCGATACGAAACAGACCGTGCCGGTGGACAGCTATCGGGAAGTAACCAATGAATTCACCGTGGCCCATTCCACAACCAAATGGTCCAAGTGGCACCGGGATTCCTATTTTGTCGGGGCGCTGGCCCGTGTAAACAACAATTTCGACCAGTTGCTGCCGCAGGCAAAGCAGGCGGCTGAAGATCTCGGCCTCAAGGTGCCCTGCTACAATCCCTACATGAACAATGTGGCACAGGTAGTGGAAGTGATTCACTGCGCATACAACAGCGTTCGGATGCTGGATGAAGTACTCGGCGGCGGCCTGAAGGAAGAGGACATTGCCTATCCGATAAAGGCGGGCCGTGGCGTCGGATCCTGCGAGGTTCCTCGAGGCATCCTCTTCCACGAGTATGCTTTTGATGAGAACGGCCGCTGCATCGATGCCAACGCCATTATTCCGACCAGCCAGAACATCAACAATGTCGAGCAGGATATGAAAGCATTCGTCCCCAAAATGCTCCCGGACATGTCCAAGGAAGAGCTCACACTCCACATGGAAATGCTTCTGAGGGCCTACGATCCCTGTATTTCCTGTTCGGTCCATATGCTGGATGTCGAATTTGTCGAATAAGCCTTTTGGAACGGAGGCAGAAACGGAATGGCGCATCGTGG
>CAZLHW010000072.1:3715-11683 GCA_964559085.1 uncultured Acidobacteriota bacterium
AAGAAGCAGAATGGACGCCCCGCTGCAGGCTTCTGGAAGGTGCGGACGCCGCGACGATTGCGGCCTCTCTCCTCGAATGGCGCCGCAAGGTCATCCTGGTGGACGCGGCCGATATGAATCTTCCGCCCGGTGAGCACCGGTTCTTTTCGGACAAAGACGCCGCCATGATTCTCAAAACCGATTCGGTTTCGACTCATGGCCTCGGCCTGGCGGAAGGTTTGGAGCTTGCCAGGATTCTGGGGTTCGACCTCCCGGTCTTCATTTTCGGGATACAACCCTTCGATCTCACTCCGGGACGGGAACTCACGCCCGAAATGAACGCGCAATTTCCATCGCTGCTGTCGGCGCTGAAAGCGGAATGCTCCGGACGGATTGATCCCGCAACCCCTGCGGATTAAGCCGGCCACCCTTTTGTGATAAGCTGGGGGGCACGTTGCCTCCGGGAAAGGTCTTATGCGGTGGTAGAAAAAAAACACTCCTTTTTTTATGACTGGGGCTCGGTAACCACGTATACGTCCGACATCAGTTCGCAGGAACTGGTGGCCAGGGCGAAGTGGTTCATCAACATGCGCTGGCTTGCCATCCTGGCATGCACCGTCGGCGCTCTCCTCTCCGCAACAAAGCTCTTCCCGGCAAACGTCCATTATCCGGACTTCGTGGTCGTGATCGTTTTTCTCACAATCTGCAATCTCGGCTATACCCTTATCGGCCGGAACCTCTTCGGCGACCGATCGCGCCGCCGCGAATCCCAAGTGCTGCTTCTCTGGCAGATGCTCACAGATTTCGCAGCCCTGAGTTTCCTCAACTATGCTCTCGGCAGCATCGAGACTCCAATGGGCGCCCTGTTCATGGCGCACATTATTCTGGCGACGATCCTATTTTCCCGCTGGCATTCCCTGGCCGTGGCCGCTGCGGCCTGGATCGCGGCCTCGGCCCCCCTGATGCTGGAATGGGCCGGCATCCTTCCCGTGCGCAGCATTTTTGACGGCAAGCTCAAATCCATGGTGAATGCAAACTTCGAAGTCACATTTGGATTCATACTGGCGAGCGGCGCCGTGTTTCTGTTCTGTTGGTACCTGGTAAGCGAAATCAGTTCGAGCCTGAAGCTGCGCGAGCATCAACTGGAAGACGCCCATCAGATGCTCATCAAAATCGACAAGGAAAAGACGCAGGCCACCCTTCTTGCCACGCACGAGCTTAAGGCTCCTTTCGCAGCCATCAAAAGCTACATCTATACATTGCGGGACGGCTATTGCGGCCCGCTTCCGGAAAAAGCTCGGACGGTAATCGCCCGCATCAGCGACCGGTGCGACCAGATTACGAACCGTATCACCGACATCATTCATCTGAGCAATTTAAGAACCCTCGTCGTGCAGGATATTCACCTGGTCCCCGTCGACCTGACGGCCGTTCTCGCAGAAGAAGTGCGCGAAGGACAGATCATCGCAAAGGCAAGAAAGATCCGCGTGATCAACCTCGCGGAAAAGCATCCCCCCGTTTATATCATGGGATCCCAGTCGCATTTGAAGAGCCTTTTCTCGAATCTCATTCATAATGCCATCAACTACTGCCGCGAAAATACCGGTCGCGTTGTGATATCCATAGAGGATTTGCCTCAGAAAGTGGCCGTCTCCGTGCAGGACAACGGCATCGGAATTCCCAAGGACAGCTTGGACAAAATATTCGACGACCACTATCGCGGCAAAAATGCAGTCGCACACAATCCCAGCGGATCGGGGTTGGGGCTTTCCATTGTCAAGGAGATCGTGGTGCTCCACGGAGCTTCGATCCAGGTGGAAAGCATTGTTGGAAGAGGAAGCAGTTTTACAGTAAGATTTAACCTAGCTGAGGCGAAGCAGGAGAAAAACAATCATGGCGAAAATACTAATAGTTGATGATGACTTGGATATTATTGACAGCCTGAGAATCATTCTGGAAGCCAATGGGCACCAGATCGTGGTCAAAACCGATACGGACAATCTGGTGGATAGCGTCATGCAAACGTCTCCGGACCTCATCATTCTGGACATCATCTTCCCCGAAAATCCCAACGCCGGATTTGAAGCAGCGCGGGAACTCCACAAAACCGAAAGCGTCAAGAATATCCCGGTTTTGCTTCTCAGCGCAGTCAATCAGATGAGCAAGATGTCTTTCGGATTTTCCGAAGCCGACATCAGCGAAGATTTTATGCCCGTAAAGGGATTTATTGAAAAGCCTGTGGAGCCCGCCGTTCTCTTATCCAAAGTGAACGAGCTTCTCGGAACCGCATAACCGGGTTTTTCCGGGTCGATCCGATTTCGGGCATAGAGGCCATCCGATCACTCCGCAAGCCATTCGATTTGCGGGGCCATCGGATGGCGGCTGAAACTGCAGCCGTTGATGCCGTCCTCCATTCTCATACGCCACACCTCTGATGCCCGAATCCTCCCCAGTGACAATTTGTTCCTATTATTATTGGTTATTTGTGAATGGCTATTGGTTATTTGAAATGAGAAATAACCAATAGCTATTCACACATAACCAAAGAAGCGCCCGATAGCCGGGTTGATCTCTATATCGTGCTGCGATATATATGAAACTGTCATGCAGCTGATTGCAGAAGAGTATCGAGCACTGGCGGCATTTCGCGGTCCGATCCGGAAATTTCCCGCCATGAGTAAAACCATCGCCCCTACAAGCCGGAACCGAGATGAAGCGTGCAACCGCCGGCAATAAGATATGGGAGGCGCTGAGCCGGTGGATGGAAGCCCCGCAGCTCCGCCAGCATGAAGACAAAGTTCTCTTCGTTCTGACTCTTTTGATAGGCGCAATTGTCGGCCTTGTCATCGTTGCCTTTATCCTGCTCACGGAGAATCTCGGAGCGCGCATGTATCCCTCCGGGGGAGCGGCGTGGAGGCGCCTGGTCGTTCCGGTCGCGGGCTCACTGATTACGGGTTTTCTCCTCTTCCGTTATTTCCCCGGAGCGCGCGGCAGCGGCATTCCTCAAACCAAAGCCGCCCTGTTTCTGCATTCGGGAGTCATTCCTCTGCGGACCGTATTGGGCAAATTCTGGTGTTCGTCGGTTTCCCTCGCCAGCGGAATTGCTCTGGGGAGAGAGGGGCCGTCTGTCCAGGTGGGTGCGGGGATCGCATCCGTGCTGGGCCGGCAGTTTGGCTTGAGCCCGGCGAATGCCAAAGCTCTTGTTCCGATTGGAGCGTCTGCCGCTCTTGCGGCGGCCTTTAATACTCCGATTGCCGCCGTGTTGTTTACGCTGGAAGAAGTCCTTGGGAACCTGCACGCTCGGGTCCTGGGCGCGATTGTCATAAGCTCGGCAACATCCTGGATGGTCCTTCACCTGCTGCTCGGCGATGAGCCGCTCTTTCATGTGCCCGGGTACCAGCTCGTTCATCCGGCTGAGTTTCTTTTCTACGCCGCGCTGGGCGTCCTGGGGGGCCTGATATCCACGCTCTTTGTGAAACTGCTCCTGTGGCTGCGTAAGCATTTCTCTCGAATGCCGGCTTGGACGGCTCCGCTCCAACCCGTCGCAGGCGGCCTGCTGGTGGGAATCCTGGGATTATTTATTCCGGCGGTACTTGGCGTGGGCTACAGCCATGTCAGCGATGCGCTCAATAATCGTCTGGCACTCGGAACGATGGTATTGCTCGTAGCGCTCAAACTGATCGCGACCGCCACCTGCTACGCCTCCGGCAATGCCGGGGGCATTTTCGGTCCAAGCCTCTTTATCGGAGCCATGATGGGAGGGGCCTTTGGCGCCGGCGCCCATCTTATTCTTCCCGATTACACGGGAAGCGTGGGCGCCTATGCCCTGGTCGGCATGGGCGTGGCTTTCGCAGGCATCATACGGGCTCCCATGACTTCTGTAATCATGATTTTCGAAATAACACGGGATTATTCCATTATCGTCCCGCTTATGATCGCCAATCTCATGATCTATTTTATAGCCGGCCGACTGCAGAAGAGACCCATCTACCAGGCGCTGATGGATCAGGATGGAATGCAACTGCCCGCTACGCCCCGCGACCGGGATTCCGAGTCCTTCATCAGCCAGCTCCAGAGAACGCCCGAGAGGATTCTTCAAAGCACCGATAGAATTCAGGATGTATTGGCAAAACCTGCATCCGCGGCAGCCATGCTGCCTGTTTTGGACGGCGATCTCTTTCTTGGAATGGTAACGATCCGGCAGCTGCAGGACGCCGCAAACCTGGGAAAACAGGGCGACTCGGTGGCAACCGTTCTCCCCGAACGGGAACCCGATACAGGACGCATGCCTGAGCAGGATCCGCGTGTCTTTCCGGATCAACCTGTGGACGCGGCCTTGCGCCGCATGGAACAGAGCGGTTTCAATACTCTGCCGGTTGTTGATCGGACGGAACCGCAGAAGCTCGCAGGAATCGTAAGCCTCAGCGATATCCTGGCATCCTATGATCTTGGAGGGGAGACGCCCTCATCCCGGGAAATTCTGCCGACGGCGAAAGCCCGCCCGGTCGCAATAGGCGGCATCGCGGTCGTCCTTTGCCTGACGATCGGGATCGCGGGATTTCTGAGCTATTACTATCGCTCACAACGCGCGGAGCGCGCCGAGCAATTCGCTCTATCCGGCGACGCGCTGATGCAAAGGGGCCGCTACCAGGAGGCCATCGAGCAATACCGCAGCGCGCTTTCCATATCACATAGCAGCAAAGACAGACTTGCGCTGGCCGGGGCGCTGATCAAGGCACGGCGATGGAACGAAGCCGAAATATACCTGAAAGATCTGCATCGTGAATCTCCCGACAGTGGTCCCGTCAATCTTGGGCTGGGTCGCATTGCAGTTCAGCGCGTAGACGTACAAAGCGCAATCTACTCTTATCGAAAATCAATTTATGGCCAATGGCACCCATCTTCCGAGGCGGACCGGACTTCGATCCGAATGGAGTTGATAGACTTCCTGGCCAAATCCGATCGGCTGCGGCAGGCCCGGGTGGAATTGCTGTCGCTTATTGCCGAGAGCCAGGAAGATATAGGGATCCGAAAACGTGCGTCTCAGTTGCTGCTGCGCTATGGATTTCCCGACGATGCCGCCCAGGCGTTCCAGGAAATCCTTAAGAAGGCCCCCGCGGATGCCGAAGCCTTCGCCGGACTCGGACAGGCGCAATTTGCGCTTGGAAATTTTTCACTGGCACAGCGGGCTTTCCGCTCGGCGTTGACGCACAATCCGGACGATGTGCAATCCATGAAACAGCTCGAATTGACCGAACAGATTCTGGCGCTTGATCCCAACTTGCGGGGATTGAGGCTGTCCGACCGGTATGAAAGAAGCCGGAAACTGCTCGCCGCGACGCTCCAGTCTCTGGATCGGTGTCTTGCTCAGAAAATGATGGTTTTGTCCGCTTCTGCATCCGACACTCTGGATGCCGCGCGCAAATCCGTGGCGGCAAAAAAGAAGTCCCGTTCCTACGAAGACGCATTGGAAACCAACATCAGCCTGGCCGATCAAATATGGAGCTTGCGCCTCGGTCTCTGCGGCGAACCGACGGCAGCGGAGGAAGGGGTTCGACGCTTCATGGCTCAGCGATCCCAATAGCCCGCGCTCTGCAAAAACATCGATTTCAGGCAATTCCTCACTCAGGCAGGCTGAATAGTCCGATTTTCCGAAAGCGCAATCTCGTCGAGCAGCCGGAGCACGTCTTTTACGTTGCCGACGGTGTACCGGGCGCTGGTTCCGCTGATCCCAACACGGATAGAGAAGGCAGTTTCCGGAAGAACCGCGAAGAGATCTTCATCCGTCGTATCGTCGCCGATGCACAGGATAAAATCATAGGATTTCTTATTTAAAAAATGCACTCCGGCCGTTCCCTTATTCACGCCCGCAACGCGGGCTTCAATGGTCTTGTTGCCCTGCAGGATGTGGACGTCGATATTGGCCGTAAGCGCAAGCAAATGGTCCTTCAACTCCTGGGCGGCAAGCTTTCCCGGCTCCAAATCCGCGCCTCTATAGTGCCAAACCAGTGCAAAGTCTTTTTCTTCGATGAAGGAGCCCGCAACACGATCGACATAACGCTCCAGTAGAGGTTTCAGTTTGGGCTGCCAGTCGATGACGGCGGATGTTGCCGGCTGCCAGTCGCGGCCGCTTTCGCGGATCCATGCACCATGTTCGGCAACCAGACTGATGCCCAGCGGCGCAAACCATTGTTCCAGGAAGTTTCGGTCCCTGCCGCTTATTATTACAACATCGTTGCAGGGAGATAGGCTCAGGTCCCGCAGCGTCCGCAGAAGAGGCGGGTCCGGAACCGCGTGGTGGGGCAGGGGCGCAAAGGGAACAAGCGTCCCATCGTAGTCCAGAAGGATCAGGCGCCGCGTGCTCGTATGATAGCGTTCGAGGATCGCGCTGCGCGCCGAAGCCTGCAGCATCTTGGTGCTGAACCGACGGCTTGCAAGGTTCGCCCTGCCGAGTTCCTCAATGAAGTCTGCCGCCCAGCGGACCACGTCATAGCGCCGGATCCTTTGCTGCATGACAGCGTTGCGCCGGATCTGTTCCTCTTCCGGCATCTGGAGCGCATCAAAAATTGCCTCGGCAATTTCGCTCCTGTTGTTTGGATTCGTGAGAACCGCTTCGAGAAGCTCCTTGGAAGCGCCTGCCATTTCACTGAGTATCAAAACGCCCGTCTTATCCACTCGGCTTGCAACATATTCCTTGGCGATCAGGTTCATGCCGTCCCTGAGCGGAGTAATCAGGGCAACATGCGCTGCGGCGTACATGGCGATCAGAGGAGCGAACGTCAGCGTTCGGAACATATATATGATCGGCGTCCAATCCGGACTTCCATATAGCCCGTTGATCTTTCCGACAAGAGCCTCAATCTGGTTTTTCATCATTTCGTAATGTTCAACATCCACGCGGGACGGCACCACGACCATCAGGAGAACCACTTTGCCGCGCCAGGAAGGATGGGCCTCAAGGAAATGCTGAAAACCCTCAAGGCGATTCACAATTCCCTTGGTATAGTCCAGCCGGTCAATGGAGAGAATTATCTTCGCGTGTCCCAATTGCCGCTGCAGTTCCCGTGCTTCCTGCAGAATCAGTGCATCCTTTGCCCCATCGTGGTATTTGCGGTAATCAATCCCCATCGGAAAAGACTCTGCTTTGACCACGCGATCCCCAACCGTTATCTCCCCCATGTTTGAATCACAGCCCAGAATGCGCAGCACGCATCGCAGAAAGTCCTGTCGGTAATCATTGGTATGGAATCCAATCAGATCGGCCCCCAGCAGGCCTTTCAGTATTTCCCGCCTCCATCGACTGGGAAGAAGCCGGAAAATCTCATAGCTGGGAAAGGGGATATGAAGAAAAAACCCGATGCTGGCATCCGGGCAGAGTTCCCGGATCATAGCCGGGAGCAGCATGAAGTGATAGTCCTGAATCCAGATCGTATCCTGGGGCCGGATTCGTTCCATCAGGACGCGGCAGAAGGTCCGGTTCACCTCGAGATAGTGATCCCAGTGCGCATCCTCGTAATTCGTGTAAACCTGGAAATAGTGAAAAAGCGGCCAGATGGTCTTGTTGCAGAATCCCTGGTAAAAGTTATCGATCTCTTCTTCGGATAAAAATACAGGAACAGCGTTCCATTCCGCCAGAGATCGCGCGCGTACTTCGTTTCTCCTGTCTTCGCTGATCGTACTGCCGGGCCAGCCTACCCAAAGGCAATCCTGAAAGTGCTGCGGATGATCCCGAAGGAGCTCCAGGTAGGAACTCAGGCCGGTCGCCAGTCCGCCCACGCTGGGGACAAAGCGAAGGGATCCGCCTTCCTCCTGCTTCACGGTAAAGGGAAGCCGGTTGGAGACAATCACGATCCGTTTCTTTTCAGAGACTTCCGTGTCGCTCACCCCATCTGTTGTGCTCCTATATCCTGACAGTGCGGGAGGCGCGTCCCATGCCGGGATCCTTTCTTTTGCCCTCTTCTCCGCCGTCCTGCAACAGCAGCGATGCCT
>CAZLHW010000073.1:0-4248 GCA_964559085.1 uncultured Acidobacteriota bacterium
CTGGCTGCAAAGGGCTTCCGGATTACGGAGCAGGTACGCTTCTCGCCGGAACTGGAGCGCGCGGTAAAATGGGGTATTCGCCCACCCTATAACGAGCCGATTTCCCCAAAACTGACCATTAACGGGATGGATGGCCGGCCGATTTTCAGCGCTCCCGTAGACCTGTATTCCTTCAAAAGCTTTGAGGAAATACCGCCGCTGGCCGTCAAAAGCCTTTTGATTATTGAAAACCGAGTGAGGAGCGAGGCCGCGGATGCGCGATCCCATCCCGTTGTGGATTGGGAGCGCCGTGCCAGGGCCGCGCTTTTCTACGCGGGCAACACACTTGGATTGCCCCTTCCCGTTCAGGGAGGAAGCACGCTCGCTACTCAGATGGAAAAATATCGGCACTCCAATGAAGGGCAAACCGACTCGCTGTTAACCAAGCTTCGCCAGATGACGGACGCCAGCCTCAGTGTTTATCAGAAGGGTCCTGATACCCGGGAGGAACGTCGGCGGATTGTTCTCAATTATCTCAACTCGATTCCGCTCGCCGCCGCGCCGGGATATGGAGAGGTCCACGGCCTCGGGGAAGGATTGCATGTCTGGTTCCGACTCAACCTCGGCGATGTGCGTGCACATCTTGCGCTTCCGGATGACAACCCCGAAAAGGCCAGGGCATTCAAACATGTGCTGGCCCTGCAGTGCTCGGTTAAAGCGCCCAGCTATTATCTTCTGAAAAACCGCAAGGCGCTTGAGGCGCGCGCGGATTATTATGCGCAGTTCCTTGCCGACATCCAGGTTATTCCCAAGGACTTTGCGGCGCGCGTAAAAGCCGCTCCGCTGGAATTTTCCGCTGCACGCCCTCCCGCTCCTCTCTTTTCCTATACGGAAAACAAAGCCATAAACGAGATCCGTTCCGAGCTTGCAACGCAGCTGGGGCTGAAGGGATTCTATGAACTCGATCGGCTTCACCTTGATGTGGAGAGCACCCTTGACCCGGAGCTGCAGGCTTCCACGGTGCAGCTCTTTGAAAAACTGCGGGATCCTCAATTTGTGGAATCCGCCGGCCTCCGAGAGGAACGGCTGCTGGCAAAGGGCGACCCGTCCCGGCTGATCTATGGAATGATGCTGTATGAAAAAACTCCCGCGGGCAACCTTCTGCGCGTCGACACCGACAGCCTCAATGCGCCCTTCAATATCAATACCGGTATGAAAATGCAGCTTGGCAGCACGGCCAAGTTGCGTACTCTGGCCAACTATCTGGATATCGTGGCCTCGCTTTACACCCAATTTTCCGGGCTGGACTCCCGGACTCTGTCCGACAGCATCCGGACCGCGCGTGATCCCATCACACGCTGGGCGGCTGAAAGTCTGATCCGGAATAAAAGCATCGATCTGGCCGGATTTCTTCAAATGGCATTGGATCGTGAATATTCGGCAAATCCCGGCGAAGTCTTTTTCACGGGCGGCGGAGCGCACACCTTCCGCAACTTTGACAAACGGGACAACGGCCGCACCCTTACAGTCCGCGAAGCCACCATCCGTTCCGTCAACCTTGTCTACATAAGGCTCATGCGCGATATCGTCCGCTATTATGAAGCGCGTCTGCCTTACGATGCAGCGGCCATTCTTTCCGATATACGGCATCCGGAAAGGCTCCGTATGCTTCAGGAAATCGCAAACGCCGAATCCGAATACCACCTCCGTCAGGCCTATAAGAACTTTGCGAAACGATCGCCGGATGAAATCGTGGCCGCTTTACTGAAAAAGAACGCAAAATCGGAACGCCATCTTGCCATCCTCTATTATGCGTGGAATCCGGCGAGCTCCCCGGAACTGCTGGCCCGGTGGCTCAAGCTTCATATTGGCACGGTAAAACCGGAAAACGTGCAGCGCTTGGCCAAGGCTTATGGAAATCCGCAGCTCAACCTGTCGGATTACGGTTATCTGTTGGGCATACATCCGTTGCGTATTTGGTGCGCCGGAACTCTGTCTCGGGATCCGTCCGTTGAGTGGGAACAGATCCTCAAAGATAGTGCGGAAGCCCGACAGATATCTTCGGCATGGCTCTTTAAAACGCGGAATCGTTCCGCCCAGGATTTGCGCCTCCGCATTCGCTTTGAACAAGACGCCTTTGTCTCGATTGCCGCTCAGTGGAAACGGCTCGGATTTCCGTTCGACCGTCTTGTGCCGTCTTACGCAACCGCGCTCGGCAGTTCGGGAGACAGGCCGGAAGCCTTGGCGGAACTGATGGGCATTCTTTTGAATGAAGGAGTGCAGAAACCGTCCCTCCGCGTCACCCGGCTCCGCTTTGCCGGAGGCACTCCCTATGAGACGGTGATGGAACCCGGCCATAGCCGGGGGAAACAGGTTCTGCATCGCGAGGTCGCCCGCGCCATTCTGCCTGTAATGGCTCAGGTTGTGCAAAAAGGCTCTGCAATACGGCTCGCCGGATCTTTTAAATCAGGAAATCACGCCCGGACCCTCGGAGGCAAAACAGGATCCGGAGACAACCGGGTCGACACGGTTGGCCGCAACGGCCGGAGAATTGCCTCAAGGCCGATGGATCGGACAGCGGTATTTGTCTTCTATATTGAGGATCGCTATTTTGGAGTTCTGACGGCCCTGGTACCCGGAGAGCATTCGGCGGAATACGGATTCACCAGTTCACTCCCCCTGGCCATTCTGAAGCTTATGGCTCCGCAGATTGAGGCTTCGATGACGGATGCTGCCTGCGTTTCTCCCAAAGATCTGGCGCTGGCATCCCGCCCGGCGCCGACGGCCGGATCCCGTGGCATTGCGATTGGGTCGGATCACTGAATATCTCCGGCAGCCGGATCCCCTGTACCGAATTTCTAATTTCGAATCTCGAATTTCGAATCTTCCTAAAACGCCTGCTGTAGGGTATTCTCCGGCGTCTTCCAATAGGGAGCCCAAACCAGCGTGACAAGGCGAACGGCGACATCCGTCCTTCTGGGTCGCAGGGCAACGGTCTCGATCGCCTGCTGCATTGGGTCGGCAGAACCGCTCAACAGCTGCATTTCGGCATTAAAGTCCGATTCAAGGTCCGCCAGCTGTTGTCTCAGGGAGTCCAGATTTTCCGATGCGGCCGCAATATCGCTCCGTTCTTTTACGGTTCTCATTCCGCCCCGCATAGTTGTGGAGACTCTTCCGATAGTGCCTGTCGAAAAGGTCTTACGCCCCATGAATGCCCCAAGGAGTGTGGCGCCCAGGGAAATAGCCGTTTGAAGACCGGCCTGTTTCACATCCGCTTTTTCTTTCTCAACGCGCTGTTCCGCACGTCGGATTCGCTCCTGAAGAACAGCCGTCTTGGGACCATATTTTTTTCTGAGAGCGTCCATGGTTTGGTCCCGCTTTTCGCGCGCCAGCTGGCTGACGCGAATGCGGAAATCGCCTTCGGACTCCCCGGGGCTGGAGGATAGTTTGAATTCGGGGCTCCGAAAAATGTCGATCTTGGAGGTGCGGAAAAGGTAATCACCAAAATCGCGCGACCATGTTTTATAGTTTTGGGTTTTCAAAAGCGAAGGGGCCGGCGGCTCAAATTCGGCCGGATGCACGGGATTATTTTCAAACAGGGTCTCCTCAAAACTGCAGGATTGCGCCGCCTCCCAGTTTACCGCGTTGGCTGCGCGGCTCATATCCGCCATGCGGACATGTCGTTGGCTCCGGCCTTCGGCGTAATGCACCTCTCCGATGGCGCAAAGCATGGGCCGGTAATAAGCCATCGCCCCTGACGGTCCCGATTCGCGAAATGGCAGAAACAACTCCGATATTTGTGGAGGAAGGCTGGGACGCCCGGCGCCGGCTGTCAGGACCGAAGCCTTGACCGGAGCCGGCACGAAGGTCTCCGGAGGCTTTACCGCCTTTTTTGCGCCGGCTGTCAACTGCCTTATCTGTGCTAATGTCAAAGGGCCCCGAAGATACGACAGGCACCATCGGGTTTGGAAAATTACGGGAACCTCCTCGTGGATGTTTTTCATTAAAAAGATGCGTTTGCCGAGAGAAGAAATACTTTCGCGCAACCGGCGCTCCTCTTCCGGTGCGTCCGCGCTCAATCCTTTAACCAGACGGTCGATGTCCTGGGGCGTCTGCAGCCTTCCGACAAACCAGGTCCCGGCATTCGATAACGCTTTGTAGTCCAAATCCACAGGATTTTGGGTGGCAAGCAGCACGCCGATGCCGAAAGCACGCGCCTGTTTAAAGAGAAGCATCAACGGCTTTTTGGATGGAGGATTGGCGACGGGA
>CAZLHW010000073.1:4258-8037 GCA_964559085.1 uncultured Acidobacteriota bacterium
GAGGCAGATAGCCGGCGATTTCATCCATGTAAACACGAGCCCGCAGACTTCCGGTTCCAGGCTGCGTGCGCATCCAGCCGACAATCTGATTCAATAACAGGGTCACAAAAAACATCCTCTCGGCGTCGGAGAGATGGGCAATGCTGAATATGGAAACACGCGGGCGGCCGTCGCTTGTATACAGAAAACGACCGGCGTCCATCGGCTCGCCCTCGAGCCATGCGCCGAAGCCGGGCGCGGCCAGAAGATTGTTCAATTTTAGAGCCAGTTCGAATCTGTCTTTGGCCGGGAAAAATGAATCCGTGACAAAGGCGCCGACTCGCTCAAAGGGGGGCGTCTGGATTGAATGTATAAGCGTGGCGATGTCAACATCCTTGCCCTGCCTCCACTGGTGCTGAAGGATATTGGCGATCAATATGTGTTCGCGGCTGCTGATGGGATCCCCTCCCACACCGATCAATCCAAGCAGGCTTGAAGCCGCCGACGTGATGAAATCGGAAGTCGCCTCCGGGTCCTCAAGGATTGCGGCGGCAGGACACGCAAAGCTGTTGAGAACGGAAACCGGGGATCCCGACGTGCTCCCCGGTGTATAGACGGAAAAATCCGCCGAGGCCCGCAATTTTTGAATGCGTTGCGCTGTTTGTCCCCATTGAGCCAGACCTTTTTTCCAAGTTTCCGCCTGACCGGCTGCAAACTGCTCTAAGGATTGACCGGCCCGGATTGCATCTTCGCCATTTATCCACGGCAGGAATTCCTCTGCACTGAGATTCGGGAAAGTCAGCATCAGATTTGCCATATCTCCCTTCGGATCAATCACAATGGCGGGAATGCTGTCTATGGCCGCCTCTTCGAGGAGCGCAATGCAAAGCCCTGTTTTGCCGCTGCCCGTCATACCCACGCAGATGCCGTGAGTTACAAGATCCTTCGAATCATACATAATCAGATCTTCTTCCGGCTGCCCGGTCGAAAGGTTGTATTTCCTGCCCAGGTAAAACTGGCCCAGCTTTTCAAAGTCTTCCATCGCCGTCGCTCCAATCTGGAATTCCAAACAACCGCATTTTTCCCGCATCGTAACATGAAAAACAGGAAACGGTCAGCCTGTTCCTTCATTCCGGACCGCGCATCCCTTCAGGATCCCTGTCTCCGAAGAAGCAGGAGTGAACCATTTGCGATGAAGCGTGCGAATCAATGGATGCAAGGCATCTTTCTCTGGTAGAATGCAGCATTTTAAAGCGTAGCAATGATGGGGCGACATTTTTCGGGTGTTTTTGAGAGAGCAGGTGTTTCGTGCCGGCCATCCATTTTGACTTTTACGGCGTTGGGGTTCTGGTCGAAAGCCTGGATGAAGAATTTCTGCGCGCCGTCGAACACGATTTTTCCTACTTTCTCCGACCGACTGAAACTCCATTTCTTCGCATAGAATATGCCAGGGCGCATCCGGATTACGACAGCCTGCCCGAAATGACCTGCTCTCTTGTAACTCCCCGAAATATCTGTTTCAGCAATAGCCGATGCGCTTATATCGATTATTTTGGGCAGGCTCTCAATATCTACGACCCCAAGGCCAATCACAGCAGGATTCTCACAGAAGACGTCGAACTGGCTCATGAAATCGCCTACCTGACGATACTTTCGCGCATGACCGAAGCCCTGGCACGAAAACACCTGCATCGGATCCACGGCCTGGGAATCGAGTCCGGAGGCAAAGCAGCCATCGTTCTCCTGCCCAGCGGCGGAGGCAAATCCACACTGGCTCTCGCGCTTCTCCGCAACAACAACCCGTTTCGCTTGATTTCCGAGGACTCGCCCCTCATTCGCCCAGACGGGCAGCTGCTCCCATTCCCTCTGCGTATAGGGCTGAATCCGCACAATGTACCGCCGGATATCGATCCGCGTTATGTCCGCATAGACAAAAGAATCGAATTCCACTCAAAAATAAATATCGACATTCGCTATTTCGGCGCACGGATTTCCCGGCAGGCGGTTCCCGCAAATGCGCTGCTCCTCGGCATCCGTACGACCGGATGCAGCGCCCGAATAGAGCCCGTTGCTAAAACAGCCATGATCCGCCATGTGCTCGCGAACTCGATTATCGGGATCGGCTTGTATCAGGGACTGGAGTTTCTCCTGCAGAAAAGCATGAGGGAATCCATCAAACACATAGGCCTGCTTCTATCGCGCGCCTACAATAACACGATTCTTCTTCGCCGCGTCCGCGTGTACCGATTCCTCATAGGCCGGGATCCGAATCGGAATTATGAGTGCCTGCGGGAATTTCTACTTCAACAGTATTGATTCCCTGAAAGCGCCCCTTCCTCAAAAACCGACGGATATCTTTGTTGACGCCGAGAAACTGCGCCTTGTACGGTCCGGCATATGGTAAGGTAGCTATTGGACGCCGGCACGGAAAAGGTTCTGCTTTGCCGGATTTGAACGGGCGAACAGCATTTTGTTTCAAAGGGTAGCCTGAGGTATGTCGAAAACTGTGTCTTCAAAAACATCATCGGGGCCTACGGTTTCAGTGATAGTGCCGGCCCACCGGGATGGAGAGGTGTTGCGCCGCTGCCTGACGGCTCTTTCCCAGGCAGATCCCCAACCGGAAGAAATCCTCCTTATTTCCGACGGCGGGGGAGAAGGCGTGGAGCGCCTCGCAGAACGCTACGGATATCGCTGTTTTCGGAATCCCTCCGGCACAGGACCGGCCAGGGCCAGAAACTATGGCGCTTCTCGGGCCCGCGGGGATCTTTTGTTCTTTGTCGATTCGGACGTGGCCATCTGCAGGGATTTCGTCCGTCAAATCAAGCAGATGTTCGAAATGAACCCGAGTATGGATGCCGTGATCGGATCCTACGACGCCGAGCCTTCGGAGCCCAATTTCCTGTCGCAATATAAGAATCTCATTCATCACTACATTCATCAGAACTCCCGAGAGGAAGCCTCCACCTTCTGGGGCGCTTGCGGGGCAATCCGTCGGGATGTTTTCCTCAGGTCGGGGGGATTCGACGAGAGCTACAACCGTCCCTGCATTGAGGACATAGAATTCGGCTACAGGCTGCGAAAATCCGGATATACAATCCGGCTGATGAAGACGCTGCAAGGCAAGCATCTGAAAAGATGGGAATTCTTGTCTCTGCTGAAATCCGATCTGCTGGACCGCGCGGTTCCCTGGACGGAATTGATTTTCCGGGATCGGCTGCTGATAAACGATCTGAACCTATCGCTATCCAACCGCCTCAGCGTCGCTTGCGTTTTCCTATTCCTCGGACTGCTTGTTGCCGGCCTGTGGCGCCCGATATATGCGGGTATTTCTCTCGCGTTCCTTGCCGCTGTCCTTTTGATCAACATCCCTCTGTATGTTTTTTTCAAGCAAAGGCGGGGGCTTGCTTTTATGCTGAAGGCGATACCCTGGCACCTCCTCTATTGCATTTGCTGCGGTCTCGGGTTCGCGATGGGAACCGTCCGAACGCTGCTTCGAGTGAGGCCTTCTTTCTTTGAAAAAGCCGCAACAAGCAAAAGCGCTCTCCGGATGAAGAAGCATCTGTGACCGCGTCCCTGCACGGCTTATCCCTGAAGTTCATTCTTTCTCTTATACGGTGAATGCTTCAAGGAGCGCTGTTCTTTCCTTATGCTCAGGGCGCTCAACCGGAATGGTTGCTGCAAAACGCAGGTTCACTGCATGCGCGATCTGCATATTTATCGGAATCCGATTTTGGTCTATTGTGGAAGCGCATGCGAGGGTGGTGGACAGCGCAGTTGCCTTAAAGACGCGCCCGGCTTCC
>CAZLHW010000073.1:8047-11636 GCA_964559085.1 uncultured Acidobacteriota bacterium
TTTGGGAAATCCCGGCGCCAAGGAGCCAAAATGCGCCGCTCTATGATTTTCTTTCTCCCGGCCGCTACGCCAAAGATTTTAAAACTCCGCAGCTGGTCACGCATGGAGAACTCGATTTCAGGGTTCCCGTAGGAGAAGGCCTGGCCATGTTCACCGCGCTGCAGCGACGCGGCATAGAATCCAAGCTTCTCTATTTCCCCGACGAAGGGCACTGGATTTCCAAACCTCATAACTCGGAACTGTTCTACAAGACCGTACTGGACTGGCTGGATCGATTTCTTAAATAACCTGAAATTCCGTTTTCAGATCTGCCCGGGAATCTCCGCCGACATAGAGAATAAAGGTCCCCGGCTCCACAACATACTTCATGTCCTCGCCATGAAATCCAAGGGCGTTTGTGTCGATGGTGAAAGCGACCTTTTGAGTCTCTCCGGCATTCAGGTGAACGCGACGGAATCCTTTTAGCTCCTTCACGGGGCGGGTCCGGCTGGCAGCCACGTCCCGAATGTACACTTGCACGACCTCCGTCGCCGCCACAGCTCCCGTATTGGTCACCTCAACAGAAATGTCGAAACTGTTCCCCAGACGTATTTTTTCGGAAGAAAGCGCCAGTTTGCCGTAGGAAAAACTCGCATAGGAAAGCCCGTAGCCGAACGGATAGAGCGGGAGATAACCGATATCGAGATAGCGCGCGGCATCTCCGAGAGAACTCTGATGCGCCCGCAGCGGAATCTCTTCCATCATGGTAAGCGCTATCTTATCCGGACTGCGGCCTGTGTTTTTATGAGCATAATAGACGGGGATCTGTCCCTCGGTTTTGGGAAACGTGACCGGCAGTTTTCCTGAGGGTGATTCCACGCCGAAGATCAGGTCTGCGAGAGCCGCACCGCATAAGGTACCCGGATGCCAGGCGTAAAGCACCGCATCCACTCTCGCCGAAATATCGCCGATTGTTAAGGGCCTCCCCGCAAGGATGATCAGAACAACCGGCGTCCCGGTGCCGGCGACTGCGGCAATCAAAGCCTCCTGCGCACCGGGCAAATTCAAATACGCGCGGCTGTGCGCTTCTCCCGAAAGAATGGCTTCCTCTCCGGCGAAGAGCAGAACGACTTCCGACTTTCGGGCGCAATTCAGAGCCGCTTCGAAGAGACGAGTATCACGGCTGCGCGCGTGTTCGAGTCCGGCTTCATAATGTACGGTCGCGGATCCTCCGAGAAAACTTCGGATCGCCGCCAGGGGAGTCACGGTATCCTCCGTGCAACCATCCCGGTTCCAGGTCCCAAGGACCTCGTAAGGATCATCGGCAAGCGGGCCGATGACGGCAACCGATCGAATCGTTTTCCGGAGGGGCAGCAACCCCTTATTATTTTGCAACAGCACGATGCTCTGAATAGCCGCTTTTTTTGCAAGCGCAACTTCGGCCATTCCCGGCGGCGCCGGCGCACTGGCCCCATGCCAGCGCTTCTTTTCAAACAGGCCGAGGCGGAATTTAAATTCCAGGATGCGCCTGACGGCCCTATCGACCAGCTCCACGGGGACGGTTCCATCCAGGACCAAAGACTCCAAGTGATCCGAAAATGCCGTACTCTGCATTTCCATATCGACGCCGGCGTCAAGAGCTATCCGAGCGGCTTCCCTCAAATCTTCACAGAATCCATGGTCCACCAATTCGGCAACAGATCTCCAGTCGCTGACAACCAGACCCTTGAACGACCATTCGCCCCGAAGGATTTCCTGAAGAATTTTTTTATTGGCTGTAGCCGGCACCCCGTCAATCTCATTGAAGGCGGCCATGACGGTGGCGGCGCCTGCGTCAACGGCAGCCCGGAAGGGCACGAGATAGACATCGCGCAAAAGCCCCTCCGGAATATTCGCCGTGGCATAGTCGCGGCCGCCCTCGGCGGCGCCATACCCGACAAAGGGCTTGGCGCATGCGGCGATCGAATCCGGTGCGGCAAGAGTGTCGGTCTGAAACCCCCGCACCATTGCGGCGGCAAAAAGGGAGGCCAGATAGGGATCCTCGCCGAAACTTTCCGCAATGCGACCCCATCGCGGATCCCTGGCGATGTCCATCATGGGAGCAAAAGTCCATTGGAAACCGGCAGCCGACGCTTCCCTTGCCGCAACCCGGGCGCACTCCTGCGCTAACTCGGGATTCCATGTAGCCGCCTGCGCCAGGGGGATCGGGAATATCGTGCGATAGCCGTGAATGACATCGCGGGCCATGATCAGAGGAATCCCCAGGCGGCTTTCCTCAACGGCAATTCGCTGGATTTCCCGGTTTTTTTCCGGGTTGGTTACATTCAACATCGAACCAACTCTACCTTCGCGAAGTTTCTGCCTGAGTTCATCAGGGATGGCGCCTGGGCTATCCGCAATCTGAGTCATCTGGCCGATTTTTTCCGCCAGAGTCATCTTTTCGAGAATCGCTTCTACTTTTTCCATCATAATCCCTCGGGGTCGGACCGATCGATGTCTTGATGTTTCAACTTAATACACAGATTATTGGGGCTATTTTTGCCCTTAGGCGCAATTTTGACCCGGTCATTTTTCATTTTAAGCAATTCTGAGAATATACCGAGCGCTGTTCTTGACTTGGAAAGCGACACTTAAAAATGATTGCTTGTCAGGATAGCCCCACGGGAGTTGGGCTCCCTGCTGCGAATTCATCAACCCATAGTACTGCGTATATCTCCGGTCGCTCTGGGTGGCGCCTGTGAAATCCTCTTCCTTTCTCAGTATCCCTTAGAATGAAAAATGACCGGGTCAAAACTGCATTTAAGGCCGAAAAAAAACATGGTTTCTGGCCAATCCTATTGGTATTAAAGGCTTTGTTTCGGTCCGACCCCAGCGTGGACCCCAGCGCGGAGTTTTTGTTCGTTTTCGAGGACGGCGCGTCGATTCAGCGGGTAGAGGAAAAGCGCAATCCCCTTGAAGACAGCAAAAGCGGCCGGAATAACCGAAAACATCAGCACCAGGCCCGAGAGAGCTTTTGCAGACTGCGGCTGGTTTGCAACAAATCCAAAAAGGCTCAACATCCAGCCGCTGAGGAAGCCGGCAATCATTGTCCCTGTCTTCAGAGCAAACAGCGATGCGGAATGAATCAGGCCTGTGGACCGCCGGCCAAAGTGAACCTGCCCGTAATCCGCAACATCACCGTACATCGACCAAACCAGCGCAGAGGTTGGCCCCAGCATAAAGGATCCAAGGGCATTCAATGCCAGCATCAAGCCATACATATCCGGAGGAATGAAATAGAAAGATAACCAGCAGGCCGCCGTGCCCATTGTAAGCAAGGCCGATAATGGTTTTTTATCTACAAAACGAATCAGAAACCCGACACACAGCACTCCAAGCATCATCATGAATCGGCCGACGCTTAAAAAGAGCGAAGTTCTGTCCATACCCAGGAAAACGGATTCATTGCTCACTTGCACCACATATTTGAAATAGTGGATGGTAACCGAATCGCGTGTGGCAATGAAGGTAGTTGAGAAAACGGCTGCGAAAAAAAGTATTACCCATGGGCGGTTTTTAAAAAGTTCCTTCAGCTCTTCCCTGACATTCTGGCCCTGTCCCGCCGGAGGTT
>CAZLHW010000074.1:0-11601 GCA_964559085.1 uncultured Acidobacteriota bacterium
GCCGGTCAATGGGGAAGCGCCTTGTCTTGCGCCTGCAAGCTTATGGGGCTTGAATGCATGGTTTATATGGTGCGCGTCAGTTATGATCAGAAACCGTATCGGCGCATCATGATCAATACCTATGGCGCTCAGGTCGTCGCCAGCCCTTCCGAGCTGACGGAAGCCGGACGCCGGGCTCTGGCGGAAGATCCCGCATCACCCGGCAGCCTCGGCTTGGCGATTTCGGAGGCGGTCGAAGATGCGGTTAAACGCGACGATACGAAATATGCTCTGGGCAGCGTGCTCAATCACGTGTGTCTGCACCAGACCGTCATCGGCCAGGAAGCCATCAAGCAGATGGAATTGGCGGGGGATTTTCCCGACATCATCATCGGGTGTCACGGCGGCGGCAGCAATTTTGCGGGCATTGCCTTCCCATTCCTTCGGGAGAAAATCAGCGGCGCAAGAAAGAATCTGAGACTGATCGCCGTGGAACCGACCTCCTGTCCCACTCTTACCAAGGGGCCCCGTGAATATGATTTTGGAGATGTTGCCGAAAGCACGCCTCTGCTGATGATGCATACGCTGGGGCACAAGTTTATTCCTCCTCCGGTTCATGCGGGTGGGCTGCGCTATCATGGCTCCGCGCCTCTGGTAAGCCATGTGCTCGCAGAGAAGCTGATTGAAGCGGAAGCTTATGCGCAGGGAGAGGTGTTTGCCAGCGCCATCAAGTTTGCCCAATGCGAAGGAACCATCCCTGCTCCCGAAAGCGCTCATGCTGTCCACAGCGCCATTGTGCATGCGCTGAAAGCCCGCGAAGCAGGGGAAAAGAAGGTCATCCTCTTCAATCTATCAGGCCATGGCCACTTTGATCTTGCCGCTTACGACTCCTATCTTTCCGGCAAAATGGATCTGACGGCATAATGATTTGCGATTCAGGATTCGAGATCCGGGATTTGTCCCGGACCTCGAATCGATTCCATAACTCGACACTGCCTGTCCTGCTGGTTTTACTCCTCATATCTCCTGTGGCCGCCGCGCAACAGACCATTGAAGAAAAAGTGGTTGTAACAGCGAACGCCTATCCGGTGGCTTTTGAAAATCTCTCTCGGACGATAACAGTTCTCACGCGGGACGACCTGGAAAACCTGCCGGCGCGATCCATTGTTGATATTCTGGAGTATGCGACTCCGGTGGATACACGCTCGCGTTCCCCTTTCGGAATGCAGAGCGACCTTTCTGTTCGCGGATCCGCATTTTCTCAGGTTCTGGTGCTGATCGATGGGATGCGAATGAACGATTCTCAAACGGGGCATCACAATACCGATTTCCCAATTCCGCTGCAGGATGTCGAACGCATAGAAGTCCTGCTCGGGCCGGGATCGTCCATTTATGGCGCCGACGCTTTTGGCGGCACGATCAACATCATCACGCGCCGGCATCCCGAAAAGCCGGCGGCTTCGGTTTCCGTGGGGCAGCACGGCCTGATCGACGGTTCTTTGGCCATGGGTTGGCGAAAAGGAAAGCTCCAGCAATCGATCCGCGCCTCGGCCAACCGCTCTTCGGGGTTTGAATATGATCGTGGCTTCAGGAGTGCAGTCGTGAGCGCCCGCACAGGCATCGGCGATCATACCGTCTTTTCATTTTCGCACGCGAATAAGGAATTCGGCGCCAGTGGTTTTTACGGCCCTTCGCCTTCCAAGGAATGGACGAATCAGACTTTCATTGCTTTTGAAAGCAGGCAGGCAGCGACGGCGGGCCGCAAAGCGGTGTTTCGCGCCTATTACCGCACGCACGGAGACCGGTTTCTCTACGATATCCGCTCCCCCGGACTGTTTGAAAGCTCCCATCGGACGCACGCCGTCGGCGTATCGGCCAAAGCGCAGTATGCCGCAATCGGCGCCGGCGTGGTTACCTTGGGCGGCGAATGGGGGGGGGACTGGATTTCTTCGAATACTCTTGGAGACCACGCCTTTTCCAGGGCAAGCGCGTTCGGCGAAATGGAATGGGTCTTCAGCAAAAAACTCACCGTGTACCCCGGACTGCGCCTGGATTATTACACCAACTTCGGCGTCTCCGCGAACCCCTCCTTGAGTGCGAGCTGGTGGATGACGCCTCGCGCCCGAATGCGGTCCTCCGTCGGACGAGCCTTCCGAATACCCTCGTTCACCGAGTTGTATTATAACGACCCCAATCACCAGGCGGATTCTTCACTAAAGCCGGAAAGCGCATGGTCTGCCGAAATCGGTGCGGATGTCATGCCCGCAAAAAACCTGCTGGGATCGCTGACAGTCTTTGCGCGCGAAGAGAGCAACGTAATTGACTGGGTTCGCACGTCCGCCGCTTCTAAATGGCGCACGGCAAATATCCGAAGGCTGCGTGCCATGGGTTTGGAGGTCTCTCTCGAGAGGGCTTTGGGAGCCCATGCGCGTGTAGGAGCGCACTATAGCCGCATCTCTTTGGATCCGGGGCAGATTGAAATTCGCTCCAAGTATGTATTGGACTACGCCCGCGATTCCTGGGCCGCGTCCACATACTTCTCCATGCCGCTGGCCTTCAAATATAAGCAGGCGCTCCGCTACAAAAGAAGGGCAGACGGCCGGAGCTATTGGCTGCTGGACGGGCGCCTGGAGCGGGATTTCAGCCGCTTCACCGCAGCGGTAGATTTCACCAATCTGCTGGACAGCCATTACCAGGAGGTGATCGGCGTGAATATGCCCGGCCGCTGGTTTGTTTTCACTCTCCGCACGCGATGAAATCGGGCGCTACGAATTTTCCTGCAATCGCGTCCCCGCCATCGCTTCAAGCACGCCGATGACGGCCGAATTATCGAGTTCCGCCATATTCATCTGCAGCATCGCCTCGAACAATTGGGTGATTGCGGCAGTCACCGGGAGCGGCATGCCATATTCCCGCGCGGTTTCGAGCACAATGTTCATATCCTTTGCCTGCATATAGGCTTTGAAGCCGGGGGCGCGATTTCCGGAAAACAGCCGCTGTGGTTTCACATCGAGGGTCCAGCAGCGAGCTGCGCCGTCTTTTATGGCCTGCACGACTTTCCGGGGATTCACGCCCGATTTCTGCGAAAAGAGAAGCAGTTCACCCATTGCCGCCATCTGGGCGGCTACCATGATCTGATTGGCGGCTTTGGCCACCTGTCCCGCGCCGGAATCGCCCACATGGGTAATGGTCTTTCCCATAGCTTTGAAAACAGGCATTACCTTCTCCAGAGCGCTTTCCGGACCCCCTACCATAATGGTCAGCGTCGCATCCCGCGCGCCGATATCCCCGCCGCTGACCGGGGCATCCAGGGCCTGCACCCCTTTCGAGGCCAGCCTGGCGGCAATTATCCTTGCGGTAGATGGCTGGATGGTGGAGTTGTCGACATATATCTGTCCCGGGCGGGCGGTTTCCAGGATTCCCTGCGGCCCGAGAACCACGGCTTCGACATCGGGAGAATCCGGAAGATTGGTAAAAATGACGTCTGTTTCCGCAGCGACCTCAGAGGGCGAGAAGGCTTCGCGCGCTCCCTCCGCGACCAGAGCCTGAACGGCTGCACGGCTGCGGTTATGAACAACTACGCGGAAGCCTGCCTTTAAAATATTGCGGGCGATGGATTTCCCCATAATCCCGAGTCCGATATAGCCAATTCTCAACATAATCCGCTCCTTCGCCCCGCCGGTTTTCATCGGGGACGGCCTGATTATAATTCATTGATCTGCAGCGGCAGCCTGAATATACTTTGCGATTCGCAGTCTTTTTTAATCCATGAGGCAAGCAGAGGACAATATGTATCAAATAGTGAAACGCGAGCAGTTCGGGCCGGTTACTTTCTTGTGGGAGGTAGCCGCTCCCGATGTGGCAAAGTCCTGCCAGCCCGGGCACTTTGTCATGGTGCGCATCGACGAGACAGGGGAACGCATTCCTTTGACCGTCGCAGATTTCGATCGCGACAAAGGCACTGTAACGGTAGTCGTTCAGGCGGTGGGGAAAACCACTTTTCAGATGATGGCTCTGCCCGAAGGGTCTTCCATCCTGGATTTCATCGGGCCGCTCGGGGTGGCTTCTCACCTGGAAAAGCAAAACAAGGTTGTGCTTGTCGGCGGCGGATTGGGTGTGGCGCCTGTATTCCCCCAGCTTCGACGGCACAAGGAACTGGGATCCTACACTATTTCCATTATCGGCTTCCGCAACAAGGATCTGATGTTCTGGGCGGACCAGTTCAGCAAATTTTCGGATGAATTCCGCGTTGCCACAGATGACGGATCTTTCGGAACCAACGGTTTCGATACGGTTGTTCTTGACCAAGTCCTGAAAGAGCATAAGGACATTACCGAAGTAATCGCCATTGGCCCTCTGCCGATGATGAAAGCCTGCGCCGAATTGACCCGCCCCTATGGCATCCGCACTATGGTCAGCCTCAACTCCATTATGGTGGACGGCACGGGCATGTGCGGTTCCTGCCGCGTGACGATTGGCGGCAGGGTGAAGTTTGCGTGCGTGGACGGACCGGACTTCGACGGCCACCTTGTCAACTTTGATGAATTGATGCTCCGGCAGAAACGGTTTGAACATGAAGAGAAAGAGTGCCTGAAGCGCTTCGAGGAGGAACGCAAACGATTGGCGGAACTTGGCCCCGGCGGCCTGAACCCCGCCGTGGTGCCTGCGCGCAAGAGACCCGGCATACTGGAATCGCAGCCGGTTCCTACGCCCGATCCTCCTTCTGTTGTCAAGCCGCCGAAGAATATCAAAACGATCGCTCCCAAGCGCACCGCAATGCCTGAACAGGATCCCGTGACAAGGAGGAAGAATTTCGAAGAAGTGGCCCAGGGTTACACGCTGGAAATGGCGCTTGCCGAAGCGGATCGGTGCCTGCAGTGCAAAAAGCCGCTGTGTGTCCCGGGGTGTCCGGTTGAAATTGATATCCCCGGCTTCATCGGCGCGCTGGCGCGCAAAGATATCAGGGAATCCTACAGAATTCTTAAGAGTGCCAACGCTCTGCCGGCGGTCTGTGGACGGGTATGCCCCCAGGAAGTGCAGTGCGAGGCTACGTGCGTGATCGGAAAGAAACTGGAACCGGTTGCCATCGGGCGACTGGAGCGTTTTGTGGCGGATTTTGCCGTCGGACGGGGCTGGGACGAAGCGCCCCAGTTTAAGAAGACGGGCAAAAAGGCCGCTATCATCGGATCCGGCCCCGCCGGACTTGCCTGCGCCGGAGATCTGGTTAAAGCGGGTGTGGATGTGACCGGTTTTGAAGCGCTCCATGTTGCCGGCGGTGTTCTGAAATACGGCATCCCCGAATTCAGGCTCCCGAACGACACAATTGACATAGAGATTGACGGTCTTGCAAAACTGGGCGTGAAGTTCGAGCTCGACTGCATTATCGGGAAACTGTTTACGATTCCGCAGCTCATGCAAGAGAAGGGATTCGACACCGTATTTATCGCTTCCGGCGCCGGCAGTCCGAAATTTATGGGCATACCGGGTGAAGCTTATAACGGAGTTGTATCAGCGAATGAGATTTTAACGCGCATCAACCTCATGCAGGGATTCCGCCAGCCGTTGTACGACACTCCGGTGGGTATGGGGAAGCGCGTGGCCGTGATCGGGGCCGGCAACACGGCGATGGATGCCCTGCGTGTTTCCCTGCGCATGGGAGCCGAAAAGGTTTACCTGGTGTATCGGCGCAGCGTGAAGGAGTCTCCGGCCCGGGCCGAGGAACTGCATCATGCCATGGAGGAGGGCGTTATCGCCAAGTGGCTTACCAATCCTGTCCGCATTCTGGGGAATGAAGCCGGGTGGGTTACGGGAATGGAAGTCATTGAAATGGAACTGGGTGAGCCGGATGCTTCCGGGCGCAGGAGTCCAGTGCCGAAAAAAGGCACAGAACATATCTTGGATGTGGATATGGTTATTTGCGCCTTAGGGACGTCCGCAAATCCGATCATTGCCCAGAGCACTCCGGGCCTGAAAGTCAACAAATGGGGATACATCGAGATCGATGAGAAGACGGGAATGACCTCCGTGCCGGGCGTGTTCGCAGGCGGCGATATCGTGACCGGCGCCGCGACCGTGATTCTGGCCATGGGGGCCGGACGCCGGGCGGCCAGAGGAATGCTGCAGTATATGGGGTTGGCCGTCGCGCAATAGAGAATGGCAGTCGGCCGATAAAACAAAAGGGGACAGCAAACTGTCCCCTTTTGTTTTTGGCCGAAACCGCGCGGGTTGGCGGCTACTTTTTTAGATTTTTTACAAACTCCGCAATGGCCTTGGCCTGATCCGCGTTAAGGTCGCTGATCGGATCGGCATGGATGGTTTTGGTCTTGTCGCCTTTTGTAAGATAGGCCACCAGTTGTTCAACCGTCATCTTGGTATTATTCACCGCCGGCATCTGTGCCGCGGAGTTGCCCTCTCCCTTGGCGCCATGACACATGCCGCACTCGGATTCGTAAAGAGCTGCTCCGTTTTCGGCGGCCGTCAGAAGAATGGGTGCTGCAACCAGCAGAGCAATTGTTATGAACAAGCAAATATTTTTCATTCGTTCTACTCCTTTTCGTCAGCTTAAAGTCAGAGTGGCATAATTTCCCGGCAAATATTACCAAACAGCGTCGGATCCCGGAATCCCTTTCCCGCGAGAGGTTTTTTACTCCATCCCACGATTCCCAAGGATGGAAATTTCCGCCGGAAGTTTCGAACCGGGACGCAGTTTGTAGGATTGACTTGACCCGCCTCCTTTGCATAGGATGAAACGCCTTGGAGGGATTTGGGTTATGGCAAATATTGATTTGCTGGCATCTTACTGGACTATTGCGGGAAATGTGCATCCTCATTCCGAGACGGAGTACAGCCCATTTGATTTCGAGGATCGGGTTGTAGCCGCTTCCAAAGCGGGCTTTAAGGGCATAGGGCTCAAAGAAGCCGATCTCGAACATATTCTCGAACGCAGAAGCCTAAAAGAAATGAAACGGATTCTCGATGATAACGGTATCCGGCACGTCGAGCTGGAATTTCTGACCGACTGGTTTCTCGACGGGGAAAAAAAGAAAAAGTCGGACAAAACCAGGCGGCTGCTTCTGACGGCTGCGGAAGCACTCGGCGCCCGGCACATTAAAATCGGCGACTTTGACATGAACCAGGTCCCCATGCCGCGCCTGATCGAGTCCTTTGCCTCCGTCTGCGCCGATGCGGCCAATTATGGGACGAAGATCCTTTTTGAGCTGATTGTCGATGCCATGATCCGGACGCTGCCGGAAGCGCTGGAGATGGTGGAGGGGGCGAACGCTGCCAACGGCGGAATCATGATCGATCTCTGGCATATGGTGAAGCTGGGCATCTCCTATGAAGATATCGCCCGGATTCCGTCGAGATACCTTCTCGGCATTGAAATAAATGACGGGACTCTGCAGTGTCCCTGGAGCTTGCACGAGGACACCATTAATTACCGCAGGTTGTGCGGAGAGGGGGAATTCGATATTAAGGGTTTTGTGAACCGGATGCTCCAGGCAGGCTACACGGGTCCATGGGGGATTGAAGTTCTGAGCAAGGAACTTAGAAAGCTTCCCCTTGAGGAGGCAGCCACGCGCGCCTTCAACACCACAATCGCGCAGTTCCCGGGATAAAAAGAAAAAGCCGCGCAGAGGAATACTGCGCGGCTTAGAGAATTGGAAAAAAAACCTTACTTCTTTTTTCTGTCGGCTGCGGCCAGGATCTGAGAAGGCTGCTTTTCGAGCCACTCTCTGTCCTCGTCGTCCTTGAGCCAATCGGTTACGTGGCCGATCATGTCGGCGGTCTCATAAAGGGCCATATACAGCAGGCACTGTTTCTTTTCGGGATCCATCGCGATCTTGGCCAGGTAGCTGGTCTCGTATTTCAGTTTCTCATGAATCATATCGAGGACCATATTGGCGACCGGGCAGATGTACGGAGCAACACCCTCACTCTTGACAAGTTCTTCCTTGAGGTGGTGGATGCAGTCCTTGACCTTCAGCTTAAGCATGACGCCGTCGCCGCCGATCTTGTAATGGATATCGCCGGTGATACCAGCTTTCTGAATCGTCTTGGTCGTGTTTTCAACGATTTCGGGAAGCGTCTTTCCCTCGACATTCTGAGAGCGGATGAAATCGGTGCCTACAAATTCGCATTTCCAATAGGCCATGCCGGAGAGTTCCTGATACATCAGCGTCTCAAGTCTTGCCATTACTTCGTTGCAGTATTTTATGCTATCCATCAGATTCTCTCCTTATTTCCAAATTTTTCCCAGTACACCAAATCCGAGAGAGGGAGTTTCGGTCTTGGATGCTTCCGCTGTTCTTTGGGCCAGCCGACAGCGAGGTAAGACAGCACCTTGTAATAACCCATCTCCGTAGGAATGCCCAATATCTTTTTGAAGCGGATAGCGTCTCTTGTGCTTGCGACCGGTCCGTAAACCCAGCAAGACCCCAATCCCATGGCATGGGCCTGAAGGATCATATTTTCCATCGCTGCGCAGAGGTCATAGGGGACATCCACGCTGCCTACGCGCAAATCGCCGATGACGGCAAAGATCACGGGCGCCTGCTTGCAGAACTCGGAAACCCGGCCGGAGTACATGAACTCAAGAACTTCCGCTCGCTTAACCGGAGCTTCGAGTCCTTCAACCCGCTTCTGCAATTCATTGAGGCAGCACCAGGCCGTCATACGCGACCCGCTCCCCTGCTTGGAGAGATCGCCGATCTTGTTTCTGGTTTCCTGGTCGCGGATAACGATGAATCTCCACGGCTGGTAGTTTTCGCCTGTCGGCGCCCAACGGGCGGCCTCAAGGATTTTGTCAATCATCTCGTCCGGTACCGGATCCGGTTTGTATCTCCGGATACTTTTTCTCGATGTTATTACATCCAGAAATTCCTGACCATTCATATGGGTATGCCTCCAAACATGTAGAATAATTTAGTGCCGGCTTTGTAAAATCTATTACCTTTGAGGGATAGATCCACACCCAGAGCAACAAGCAAAAGAGGGCAGTTTAAAGCAAATCAAAAACCCGGTCAACACGAAAATGCCTGGTTCCGGAGATGCGGATGCCGCCCGGCTACAGAAGAGCGGCGGCCGAAATCGATTTGTTGATCTCCAGGCTGACGGCGATGGCCGAAGCGCCCGCTATTGCTCGGTAAAGCCGCTCGATCTTGAACTCCTTCGTGTAGCCGTAGGCTCCATGGATCCTGCGGGACAACTCCACAATTTCCATTGCCGCGGGCACGATGAATGTTTTCGCAATCGCCGCTTCGGTTTTCCAGTTGGAAGCCCCGCTGTCTTTCAGCGCCGCCGCTCTGTAAGCTACCCACCGGATCGCAGTCCGCTTCGCCTGCATTTCGGCCATCATCCATTGAATGCCCTGCATATCCGACAGGAGCCCTGTCCGGATTTTCCTGGCTGTCGCGTAGGCCCTCGCCTCATCCAGCGCCGCATTGGCGATACCCAGGCAGGCGCCGCATTGCTGTATCTTCTCCTCTGCAATCCAATGCAGAAGCAGCTCCATGCCTTTGCCCGGTTTTCCGAGAACAGAGTCGCGCGATGCCCGGTAATTTTCGTATCGGACGTCCACCGCTTCGATGCCTCCCCCTCCCATAAGCGCGTAAGCGGAACCTGCCGCATACCCTTTGCCATTTTTATCGATGACGAAAGCGGTGCATCGGTCGTCCTCATCCCTGGCATACAGCACGGCAAAACCTTCGCGTGCTCCAAAAGTGCTGAAGCGCTTTGTACCGTTGATCCGGTAGCCGTCCCCTTCCCGGATTGCCCTGGTAGTAAGCGCCTTTGGGTCGGATCCGGTATCGGACTCCGTAAACTGAATGCTGGCGTAGGACTCGCCCCTGCAGACCGGGGGCAGATATCTTCGTTTCTGCTCCTCCGTGCCAAATGCAAGAATAGAGTTGGGAATGCTGTTATTAAATGCAGCCAGCCACCAGACTCCGGTTCCCGAATAGCTCAGCTGCTCAATGACGAGGAGCGTGTCCAGGCAGCTCAGGCCGGCGCCTCCGAATTCCTGAGGAAGCGTCATGCCCAGAAGCTTCAGGTCCGCCATTTTCCGGATGAGGTTGTCGGGAATGCGATTCCGACGGTCGATCTCCTCGGCAACAGGGTCAATTTCATGCCGGACGAATTCCTTTGCCGTTTTCTGAAGGATTTTTTGTTCTTCCGAGAGGTCAAAATTCATCGCCTGTGCTTACACCAGATAGAGTTTTTCCTGAGGCCTCGAGAGATAGTCTGCTCCCGTCGCAGTAACCACGACCATTTCCTCGATTGTTACCACGCCCCGTCCGGGAACCGTCAGCCGGGGTTCGAGGGTAAATACCATCCCCTCTTCAAGGAGCTCAAGCGGCTTGTTTCCGTATTTTTCCCATAGGGGAGCCAGCAGCGCGGTTCCATCATGGGCAAATCGGCCGCCCTGATGACCCAATGCGTGGGGAAACTCCTCATAGCCTGCCGCCGTGATGATCGTGCGGGCTATGGTGTCTATGGAGCTTCCCGGGATTCCGGGCCGCATGGCCTTTCTTGCAGCTTCTATCGATTGCCGGATTGTATCAAATCCTGTCTGAACCTCAGGCGGCGCTGCGGACTCTCCCCGCTTTCTGACATAGAAGGTTCGCTGCAGGTCGGAGCAGTAGCCGTCCACCTTGAGTCCGAAATCCATGTTGAGAATGTGTCCCTCCTCCACCTTGCGGTCGGTAGGACCATAATGGGCTCCGGCCGTATCCGGACCGGTGAAAACGGCCGGACAGGTTTCCACATCCCAGGCGCACTCCACTCCCGCCGCATGGACTCTATCCAGCATAAAACGCGCGAGTTCCCGTTCCGTTTTTCCGGGCTCGATCTGCCGGTGCACCGCATCATAGATGTCGAGGGTCTGATTTATCGCGCGGCGCATCGCGCTCAGTTCCCACGGCGTTTTGCGCTGCCGCAATCTCGAAAGGATCTTCTCCGAGGAGCAAAGGCGCCCGACCATGCCGACCCGCGCCAGGACATCCGTAAGCGTCAGATACATCCCGTGTGTCAATCCGTCGCACACTTCACTTTCGGCGGAGTAATTGATGGCAATCTGTCGAGGATTCAGGTCGACAAGAACTTGCTGAAGCGGCTCGCGGAATCCTTTCACATATCCGATCACTCTGTCGTACGCCTTGAGATCCTCCACCGCGGCTTTGTCGTATGAGCCGACGATGGCGGTTGCGCCGCCGGGAGTAATTATGAAGGCAGAATGCCATGTCAGGGCGCTCTTTACGAGAAACGGAAGCGACGGGTCTCCATTCAGCGCGGTTTCGCGGACGAACGTCAGCCAGCAGTCTATGTCGAGTTCCCGAAGGATGCCGCGCGCCTGCAGAAGTTTATCGTTTATCAGAGACATGCCGAAGTCCTTTCCGCCCATTATCGGCGGTGTGAGCACCAAGGCGTGGACCCGCGCTGAAAGCGTGGGAGCAGAGCAGCCCAGGGCAAAAGAGCCGAGCGAAGCGAGGCTCTGAAGCCCTGGGAATGGACGCCATTTATGAAAGCCCTGACAGGGGCGATGCAGGCTGCGCCGCCCTGTCGGGGCTGATGGATCTATTGGCCGGCAACCCAGGCCCTCGCGCGCATCCGGGCGCGTCAGAA
>CAZLHW010000075.1:0-2589 GCA_964559085.1 uncultured Acidobacteriota bacterium
GCATCGGCGAAAAATCCGCGAACGGCGCAAGGGCCCCGATGCTTCGCGGCAGATAGCGGCGGAAGCACCAGTCGCTGAGATCATCCAAAAACATATCATACTCATCCGCCTTCATATATTCGCCTTCGACGAACTGCGCCATTGAGGCATCGTCCGGCAATCCGTGGCCCGGCCACTTCATGTTGAGCGGATTTAATATTTCGGAAGCCTTTGCCGATCCAAACATTCCGCCGCTGAACGTGTCGGATTCAAATTCGTGGAAAAATTTCCGGTAGGCCTCGATGCCACGCTCAACATCCTGCATGGCCTCTTTCAGCGTCATCCCGGCATAGTACAGCGGAAATGTTCCTGCCGGCAGGATATAAGGTACCCGGTCGGGCTTTTCGAGTTTGATGACCTTGATAAACCTTGTAACTCTTGCCTGGTAATCCTGTTTTGCCTTCTCATCTTTAAACGTTACTTGCTTTGGATTCAGCCATTGCTCGAATCTATTCTCACGCTTCTGCTCCGGAGTCATTTTCTGTTCCATTTTTTGCGCTCCCGTGGCTGCTTCATAATTGGATAACGTTGCCGATTATGGCACATTTCCGCCTCAGACTATCCTATTGCGGAAAAATTTCGATGCTTTAAATTGCTCTCAGGGCATGTGAAAAAAAACTCCCGGAGACTGATTTCTTTGCTCAACCAATATCGGGCTGAAACAGAGGGCTCGGTCGGGATGCGCACATCCAGCTTTTTTGATCATTCAAATCAGGATAGTATGATTGCCGGGATGTGCCGGCGGGCGACTATTCGATGCCTCATGCGGGAGAATTGAGTATGAGTCTGGATGTTGTCGTAAACGCCGCCGGGGGATTGGTGCTGTTTCTCCTGGCCATGTTGATGATGACCGAGGGGCTGAAGGTCTTCGCTGGAAGCCGCCTGCGGCAAATGCTGGCTCAATGGACGTCTACCCCAATTCGCGGGGTGTTCTCCGGCGTCCTTATTACCGGCATCGTTCAATCCTCCAGCGCGGTTACCGTAGCGGCCATCGGATTCGTCAATGCCGGGGTGCTCACGATGCGCCAGGCGCTTGGGGTCATCTACGGCACCAACGTCGGGACAACCATGACCGGCTGGCTGGTCAGCATTTCCGGCCTTGGATTCAAGCTAGAGTCGTTCGCATTGCCGATCCTGGCGGTTGGCGTCGTCCTGCGTCTGGCATCCCGCGGCAAGCGCGCCCAGGGACTTGGGGAAGCGGTCGCCGGATTCGGCCTATTCTTTCTCGGACTGGCGATTCTCAAGGAAGCCTTCGCGGGACTGGCTGCGGCCTACGGAACTTCGCTGCAGAACGGTGGCGGCATTCCGTGGCCCTATTTTCTGATCTTCGGTTTCGTAGCTACGCTGCTCACCCAATCCTCCAGCGCGGCGATTGCCATCATCCTGACCGCCATCTCGGGAGGCGTCATCGGCATTCAGGCGGCGGCAGCCGCCGTTATCGGCGCCAATGTCGGCACCACATCCACTGCAGCCGTAGCGGTGCTTAAAGCAACCCCGAATGCAAAGCGCCTCGCGATGGGGCATGTGGCCTTCAACGGGATTACCGGCCTGGCGGCACTGGCGCTGATGCCCGGCATGCTTTGGCTTGTGACCCGCGCGGCTGACTGGTTCGATGTTGAGGGTAACCCTGCGGCTGTGCTCGCGCTGTTCCATACCATATTCAATGTCCTCGGCGTTCTCATCATGCTTCCGCTCACCAACCGCCTGGTACAGATTTTAGAACGTATGTTTCGCAGCGAAGAGGAGCGCCTGGGACAGCCGCAGCACCTCGACGCCACCCTTGCAGCCAACCCTGACTTCGCTGTCCCGGCTCTGCGGGAGGAGTTGATGCGGTTGCGGGGGCTGGTGGCATCGATCGCGCGCAGCGCCATCTCCAGGCTGTGCGGAACCGACACCCTCATCGGGAGCCGCACGGAAGCGGTGCGCACCCTGGGCTCCGCCATTGCCGGGTTTGTCGCTTCCGTGCGCACCGAAGTCATGACGCAGGCGGTTGCGGCCGATCTAGCCCGGGCACTCCGCATCGCGCGTTATCTGGACGAAGCCGCCCGGCTGGCCCCGGCCGTCGCCGTGCTGCAGAGCGAAAACGCGAGCGCCTTCACGGGAAAAGTCCACGACGCTGTCGGAAGGATGCTGATCGGCGCAGACTGCTGCCTGGCGCTTGCAGAACGCGCCGCCGCGGAGAATTCGGACGACGAAGAGCGCATGTCCGAGTTCATGCGCTTCGAGGATAACTATCAGCTGGCCAAGGCGGAGGTCCTTGCTGCTGCCGTACACCGGGATCTCTCCGTGGATTCCACCCAGACTCTGCTCGATGCGCTGAGTGCCATGCGGCGAATGGTGGAACAGCTTGTAAAAGCGGACCGGTTGCTGCGCAGCCCGGGCCGTGCCGCCATCATCGAATCGGAAGCCGATTCCGGATTCGGTGGCGGATTCGAACAGCAGCCGCATGCCTATGTGCCCCAAAATGAGAGAATACGTAAATTGCCGGAAACCGTCCGGAGGGAGGAGATTCCAATGGAGAGAACCATAGATCAGGAAAAATCAAAAAAT
>CAZLHW010000075.1:2599-10215 GCA_964559085.1 uncultured Acidobacteriota bacterium
AAAAAATGCGTCGCCAGTGCGCTACCTTTATGTGGCCCTTATTGCGGTTTTGACGGCTATCGTCCTTCTTTTCAAATTTCAAAACCTGGAGCGGGTGACCGTCTCCTTCCTCACGGCCAGTGTCACCCTGCCGGTATCGGTCCTTGTTCTGCTGGTCTACGTGCTCGGCATGTTTACCGGCGGATCTTTCGTCGCGCTGGTACGCTCCCTGATCCGCGGCGCTTCTCGGAAAAGGTCTGCCGTATCGCAATAGCTTCGCGCTATGCCGGTCGCGCCGCCACAGCAGGAGGGAATACCGTCGGATAAAACCGGCATGGTCCCGCGCGACGTGGATTCTGGTGGATTTCCGGGAGATTGCTGGTGGGTTGAGAGTATTCCTGGACGCGCTGGGAATAGGGTATACATATCCTATAAACCGGGGCTGTGATCCCATGATGCGAAATGCGTACTATTTCCGAATGGAGGTCCTATGCAGATGCTTACAACCCATGAATTGCAGCGGCTGATAACGCAACACCATCCTCCCTGCGTCTCAATTTATTTGCCGACCCACCGGCACCATCCCGGGACGGAGCAGGATCCCATCCGGTTCAAGAACCTCATGTCGCAGGCGGCCGACCTGCTTCGTGAGAAGTACCGCGATCAGGATGTCGAATGGTTTCTTGCTCCCGTGGCGGAACTGTCGACAGTGCCGTTCTGGCAGCACCAGGAGGACGGACTGGCCATATTCTGCTGCCCCGGTATGCTGGCGCACTACAAGCTGCCCCTGGCGGTCCGGGAAACCGTGGTTGTGTCGAACACATTTCACACCAAGCCCATCGTCGGCTATCTCCATACCAACAGGCACTACTTCGTGCTGTCGCTGTCGAAAGACGATGTGCAGCTGTTTGAAGGCTCCATGTCCGGACTCGGGCAGATCGAGCTCCAATCGCTTCCGAAGGAACTGCGGGACGCCATGGGAGAGTTCAAGGCAAGGGCTATCCTCGCCGGAGAAGACGAAGCAGACAAGGTTCCGGCGCCTCCAGGACAGGATCGCCGCAGGAGAGAGGGGGAGGACAAAATAGAGATCGCCAAATACTTCCGGGCCATCGATCGGGCTCTCTGGCCGATTCTGCGGGATGAGCAGGCTCCCCTGGTTCTAGCCGGCGTGGGCTATCTGCATCCGCTATTTCGTGAAGCATGCCGTTATCCGTACCTCTTGGACCGGGGAATTGAAGGCAATATTGCGGGAATGTCTCCGGAGCGATTGCGCGAAGAAGCCTGGGCCCTGGTCTCCGCCCATGCATCCGATCGTGAGACGGCTGTTCTGCAGCAATACGTGCAGGCGCTCAAAAGCGGGCGTGCAGGCAACCGGCTCCCGGACATCGCCGTGGCTGCCGCACAGGGACGCATCCAGGTCCTGCTTCACGAAGCGGGCAAGATGATCTGGGGCACGCTGGATCGGGGTACCGGAGCTGTCTCGGTGCATGAGCGGCAGGAACAGCGCGACACGGAGGACGCGGACATTATCGATGAAGTCTGCGAAATGACGATCCTCAAAGGCGGAGATGTCTACGAGATATCCGCGCACCCGGTGCTCGAAGGCTCGCCGCTGGGCGCGATCTATCGGTACTAGTCACAAGTTGCTGAAACCCGCTCCAGACAAGGCTTTACGCATGGTCATGCTATAGCGTCAAAATGGCCTCAACCCCGCTGTTTATGCGGGTCAGCCTGATTTTATTGACACGGTAGTACCAGAATCGATCATTGGGGAATAATTCAGCCTTCGACCCTCTTGCAGTTATCCCGACGCCTCGGCAATCTTATTTTGGAAGGAGGCGCTTTGAGCCATCAAGATTCGTCTCCCAGCGGCCGCGGCAGAAAGAGGACTATTTACCCGGCGCTTTTTTTCGCAACAACTTTTTTATGCGCGGCCGGCTATTTTGTCTCCGAACGATTGCGCGAAGCTGTGAAAACCGATCTTTCGGAATCCGGACCACAGGTTTTTGCAGAACTTGTGGCCGGCACAGACGCTATAGTTCCCGGGCAGGAGTTTCTTGTCGGGGTGCATTTCCGCATCGCCGAGGGATGGCACATTTATCACAGGGAGCCGGGAGACGCCGGATTGCCGACCACTGTGGATCTGCAGCTCCCATCCGGTTTTGTTGCCGGCCAGGTTCTTTATCCGAAGCCTGTTCCGTTTATGCAGCCCGGCGACATCGTGGGATACGGTTACAAAGACGAAGTGATGCTGCTTGTGCCCGTTATGCCTCCTCCAGACCTGAAGCCCGGCCAAAGCGTAACCCTTCAAGCCAATACACAGTGGCTGGCGTGCCGGGAGATCTGTGTCCTGGGAGGGCAGGAAGTGAGGCAATCGCTGCCGGTGGCGGCATACGGCAAGCCTGTCCGGAAAGAGCTGTTTGAAAAATGGATGCAACAGGTGCCGCCCGATTCCGAAACCCGCGCATTGGAAACCGTCTTCCCTCGCAGTCTGCACGATGAAGGAGACTCTTATGAATACAAGCTTGATGAAGCTTTTGCTTGTCGTGCTTCCCATACTGTCTGTGAATGCCTGCGGTCCTGGGAACAGGGAGGCCGGAAAGGATGATGCCGGGAAACAGGAAGCAGCCGACATTGCCTCCGGGGCGGAAATCGGAAAGGCGGCTCCCGCGTTCAGTCTGAAAGATCAGGATGGAAAACTGGTCCGGATCTCCGATTATGTCGGCAAGGTTGTGGTTCTGGTATGGATTAATCCGGAGTGTCCGTTTATACAGAGGCACTATAAGGAGGGCACGTTCAAGGCGGTCACTGAAGATTACGCGAGCAAGCGCGTGGTTCTGCTTGCCGTAAACTCCACGCACTGGCATACGGCAGCCTCCAATAAGCAATGGCATGAAAAAAACGCGCTTTCGCATCCGATCCTGGATGACAGGACCGGAGAGGTGGGAAGGCTCTACGGGGCCAAGGCAACGCCGCATGTGTTTATTATCAACAAGGACGGAATTCTCGCATATTCCGGAGCCGTTGATAACGACCCGGCAGGCAATCTGGGAAATAAGCGCATCCACTATTTGCGCCAGGCGCTGGATGAATTATCGGCCGGCAGGGATCTGATAATGAAGGAATCCAAACCCTACGGTTGACCCGTGAAATATAAATAATGGACGGGATTCCGTTAAAACCTTTGCTCCCTTTCGTTGACGTCTCATCCCTCTATCCATAAAATCAAAACCCGGTAGGACACTCTGTTGAAGCTATGTCGGAAAGGAAACGATGGCGACCGTAAATGAAAACTTTTTGAAATTGCAGGCGGGGTATCTTTTTCCCGAGATCGGGAAACGGCGCAGAGCCTTTCAGCAGGCGCACCCCGAAGCGGACATTATCAGCATGGGAATCGGCGATGTAACCCAGCCGCTGGCGCCGGCCGTGATTGAGGCCATGCACAAGGCCGTGGATGAAATGGCTCGCAAGGAAACGTTCCATGGCTATGATGACGGCGGCATTGGATACGACTTTCTGCGGGACGCAATCCGCGTAAACGATTTTCTGTCTCGGGGAGTCTCCGTCGGAATCGATGAGATATTCATCAGTGATGGGGCGAAGTCCGATACGGCAAACAGTCAGGAATTGTTCGGGCTCGACAGCATCATTGCGGTGACGGATCCGGTGTATCCGGTTTATGTCGATTCCAATGTAATGGCCGGCCGGACGGGGCCCATGGACGGGCAGCGGATGTATGAAAAGATCCGGTATATGCCCGCGACCGCAGAGAACGGCTTCGTTCCGGAGCCGCCCGAAGAGCGTGCGGACATCATCTACTTGTGTTTCCCGAACAACCCTACGGGCGCCGTCGCCACAAAGGAACAGCTGGCGAGGTGGGTTGAGTACGCGAGAAAAAACAAATCCGTCATTTTATTTGACGCGGCCTATGAAGCCTATATCAGCGATCCCGCGATCCCGCATTCCATCTATGAAATTCCCGGCGCAAGGGAAGTCGCAATCGAATTCCGCAGCTTCTCAAAGACGGCCGGATTTACCGGCGTCCGCTGCGCATATACGGTTGTTCCCAAAGAGCTGTACGCCTATTCCAGGACCGGAGAACGCCATAGCCTCAATCCGCTCTGGAGCCGGCGTCTCTGCACGAAATTCAACGGCGTCTCCTACATCACTCAGGTGGGTGCTGCAGCCACCTATAGCAAAGAAGGAAAGGCGCAGATCCGTGCCACCATCGCACTGTATATGAATAACGCCAGGGTTATTCGCGAAACACTCACGAAACTCGGGTATACAACCTACGGTGGGATCAATGCCCCCTATATCTGGCTAAAAACCCCTGACGATTTGAATTCATGGGACTTTTTTGATCTGCTGCTGGAAAAGGCGCACCTCATCACCACCCCCGGTGTCGGTTTTGGGCCGTCCGGGGAAGGATATGTTCGACTGACGGCCTTCGGCGACCCGGAAAAAGTCGAAGTGGCGCTCGACCGGATTTCACGATTGGTCTAAGCGCCTCAGGACACACTGCTTTTTCTGCCAGGGACGTTTCCATGTGCGGTTCGTTTGAAGACGATGGCGGGCAATAGCTGCCGGTTTCTTCGAAAAGCGCCATGGAAAAGTCCCTTTTTTTATCGGAACTCCCCCCTGCCCGGGGCTAAAGGGTTTACCGCGTTGCAGCTGCGGAACCAAGTCCCAGCTTTCTCTAAGATCTCCCTCCAGTTTGCCGATATAAGAATCTGCATATGCGCGTATGAGGTCGGATTCTATAAGTCGCAAGCATTCCAACGGGCCCGAGTTTTCCTGGGAAGGGGTCCAGTCTCTAGGAGGAAAGATCTTGGAAAATAGAAAAGGAGAAGGGGGTTTTACATTAATTGAGGTGATTGTGGCGATTGCAGTTGTTGCAATCCTGGCGGGCATAATCACTCCCAGCGTCATCAAACACATTGATGATTCCAAAAGAGCACGAGCGCAAAACGATTGTCTTGTAATCGGGTCGGCAATCGCCAGTTTCTATAAAGACGTGGCGCGGATGCCGAATATGAATGCTTCGGGCGCTGCGGGCATTACATTGTTGGTCAGTGAAGGCAACATCCCTGCATTGGCGAGCGGCGTCACTTCATGGAATAGGGCGATCACGTCTGCAACTTGCGATCTGCTATCCAACCACCTGTCCGCAAATACTCCCAAGGGCCAATCTTCGATAGCTTACCCGACTGCGACATCGGCGCCCGGGTCTGAATTTGTATGGCGGGGACCCTACCAGACCAGTTTCCCTTCGGATCCGTGGGGGAACCGATACCACGTGAATATTGGAAACATGACCGGCACCAGCACGGCACAAAGCAATGCGGTATGGGTACTCTCTGCCGGCCCGGATGGAATCATTCAGACGCCTTATAATCCGGCCACGGCTTCAGCCGGCACCACGATCGCGGCGAGCGGCGACGACATCGTGTATCGGTTGCGGTAATTGCGGCATCTGCCGGCGCTTGCGGAACAGAGCGACAGAGTCTATTTCAGGCGGGAGCTCCGAGACGGTTTTCGGAGTCCTGCTGCGGCCTTGAGAGGACAGGCAAGTATGACGGCTATCAAATCCACTATCGCCAAGCAAAAGGGTCTGCTTGGAGAGCAGTTGCTGGCTGCCGGTGTGGTGACGGAATCGCAGTTGAGCATTGCGCTGCAACAGCAAACCCGAACCGGCGAATTGTTGGGTGAGATACTGCGCAAGCTGGGATTTCTGTCTTCGGAGAGTCTTTCGCTTGCCCTGGCCAACCAGTTTGGCGCCGAACACATCGATCTGGATGCTCTCGAGCCGAATACAGAGTATGCAAGTCTGGTTCCGGAATCGATGGCGCGCGAACGGCATGTCGTCCCTGTGCGTCTGGAGGGTTCCATCCTGACAGTGGCGATGGCCAATATCTATGATGTGGCGACCATTTCGGAAATCGAAAACCGCAGCAACATTACCGTGCATGCGGTTTCCTCTTCGCTCGATTCCATCCAGCGGGCCATCGTGCGTCTGTATGAACAGCCGAACTCGATGGAACAGCAGATTGACGAGTGTATTCTGCGCGCAGTAGCTCACGTCGGAGAATCGGCAGAGGCGGCCCAGGTTGCCCAAGACGCTCCCGTCATCCGGCTTGTGGAACTCCTTCTTCTGCGCTGCATCCGACAAGAGGCTACGGATCTGCACATTGAGCCGGAACAACAGCTGGTTCGCACGCGTATCCGGGTCGATGGGGTGCTTCAACTGGGCAACGCTCTCCCGCGCGCGATCTATCCCGCAGTGGTGGCACGGCTGAAAATCATGTCCGGCGCCAATATAGCCGAGTCCCGCCAGCCCCAGGATGGGCGCATCAGCTATACGCTGGACCGGCGCATCGTGGATATTCGCGCCTCCTTCTTTCCGACCTTATTTGGGGAAAATGTTGTTCTGCGCTTCCTTGATCGATCGAAGCTGATTGTCGGTCTCGATCAGCTGGGTTTGAACGAGAGCAACCTGAATGATCTGAAACAGGCATTGACGCGGCCTTACGGGATGATCCTGGTGACCGGCCCTACCGGGTCCGGGAAGACGACGACGCTCTATTCCGCGCTGAATTTCATGAACTCGCTGGAAAAGAACATTATGACCATCGAGGATCCCGTTGAGTATGAGATCCCGCTGATACGGCAGGCGCAGGTGAATACAAAGGCCGGACTGTCTTTTGCCGCCGCTTTGCGCGCGTTCCTGCGCCAGGATCCCGACGTCATTTTGGTTGGAGAAATCCGCGATGAAGAAACCGCGGAACTGAGCGTCCGGGCTGCCTTGACGGGACATATGCTGCTTTCAACCCTGCACACCAATAATGCCGCAGGCGCAATCCCGCGTCTGATTGAAATGGGACAATCGCCGGATATGCGCGCCTCTTCGCTTGTGTTGATTGTCGCCCAGAGATTGTTCCGGCGCATCTGTCCGGCATGCGCGGAACCCTACACCCCCGATCGCGGGCAGCTTAAGATGCTGGGGCTCGATGCTTCCGATCATGTTTATTTTCACGGAAAGGGTTGCGCCAAGTGCCACTTCAGCGGCTACCGAGGGCGCGGCGGTTTATTTGAAGTCATGAAATGCACGCCCGAAATTCAAAATTGGATTGTCCGCCAAGCGTCGCTCCAGGATTTGGTGCGGCAGGCTCGATTGCAGGGGATGCAGACGCTGATGGAAGATGCGGTCGATAAAGTTCTGGCCGGCGCGACGAGTGTCGAAGAGGCTGTGCGCGTCAGCTTTGAAGGATTTTGAAATGCCCGTATTCAAATATTCGGCGCGAAGCGAAACGGGTCTGGATAGCTCCGGTGCTATGTTTGCACCCAGTGAAGATGTGCTGTATCAGACGCTGCGGAAACAGGGGCTCTTCCTTCTCCGCTGCCGGCCCGGCTATGGGCACGCTCTGAATCCCCTGCGGCTCCGGATCAAGCCTCGGCAGTTGCTGGCATTCACGATACACATATCGACCTACCAGCAGTCCGGAATTCCGCTGATGCAAACGCTGAATGCCCTCGCCCGGGAATCCTTCGGCGTCCGATTTCAGACCATGGTGGAAGGCCTGATCACCCAGATATCGGGAGGCGCCTCCTTTTCGGAGGCTCTGGCGCAATACCCG
>CAZLHW010000075.1:10225-11524 GCA_964559085.1 uncultured Acidobacteriota bacterium
CCGCGCATTTTCGATCCATATTATATTCAGATGGTTGCTACCGGCGAGGCCTCCGGCCAATTGGACAAGCGCATGGAGGATTTGGTCCGGCATCTGGAATGGCAAGAGGAAATTCGATCTCAGGTGAGGCAGAGCAGTACCTATCCGCTCCTCCTCATTGGACTGTTGTTCGGCGTTGTGATTTTGATGATGACCTTCACACTGCCGAAATTCGTCAATCTGCTGCTGCAGTTCAATGCGGCGCTTCCGGTGCCGACGCGCATTGTGATCGGCATGTCCAATGCTTTTTCCAAATACTGGTATTTTCTGCCGCTCCTCCCGGGAATCCCTTATCTCTTCTATGCCGTAATGAAACATACAGCAGCCGGACGGTTGAGCCTGGACAGGTTCAAGCTGAAGATTCCGGTTTTTGGATCACTGCATCGTAAGATTGCCATTTCGCGCTTCGCACATCACTTCAGCTGTCTGCATGAAGCGGGCATCGATACCTTGTCCGCTCTGAGAATAGTCGAAGGGCTTACGGGGAATCGGGTCATCAGCGCCGTCCTGGCCCAGGTGCGCCGAGGAGTTGAGGCCGGGAAGTCCCTGTCCCAACAGTTTGCTCAAAGCCCTGAGTTTCCGTCTTTTGTCCTCCATATGCTGACCGCCGGAGAAGAAAGCGGCAATCTGGAAACCACACTGAAGAAAGTGTCGCAGTACTATGATCGCGAGATACCGGCAGCCATCAAAAGAGCCTTCACCGTAATAGAACCCATTGTGCTGATCGTGATGGGCGGCTTGGTGGCCTTTATCGCTTTGTCTATCCTTCTGCCGATCTATGAGTTCGGTGCATCCATAAATAAGTGATCGGAGCGAGCGCCCATGAATAATACCCGGCGACAGTCTGCATCCTCGGCGGGATTCAGTCTGATCGAGGTGATAATCGTCATTGCCATACTTGCCATTGTGGCTGGTGCGATGGCGCCTATGGCCGTCCGGACGATTGACAGTTCGCGCCAGGAATCGACATTAAAACGCCAGCAGAAGGTCTATCAGGCAATTTTCGGCGATCCCTCCGTGCACGGCACCGGATTTCTGAACGATATAGGGCGTATTCCCGGAACAAATTTAACAGAGCTGGTCATACGGGGAACTCTGCCTCCCTATGCGATTCAACCCTGCGGAGTGGGGATGGGCTGGCGCGGCCCCTATCTGCTGGAAGCAGTCGACGCCCAGGGCCGTCCGCTCGATGGGTGGGGTACGCCCATGGATTTTGCCAGCGGCCAGATCCGCAGCGCGGGCCCGGATCGCTCTCGCCAG